>CACZQX010000045.1 GCA_902783445.1 uncultured Lachnospiraceae bacterium | reverse complement strand
GTGGCTACCGACGAAGGTACGGTGGAACAGACCGTTACCACAAAGGCCGGCGCGGTTCTTACCGTTAGTCAGCTTAACAGAGCTATTCACAACCTTCAGCAGCAGGCCGAATACTACGAAAACTACTTAAGCAATTCCTACAAGATGCAGGGTAGCAACAGCAGACAGACAACCACACGTATCTACATTGTTTCTACAGACACAAAAGACGCCCAAGAAACAAGACTTTTGGTTGATACCATCGCTCTTGCTCTTCAAAATGATGTTTATTCAATTGATTTTATAGATAGCCTTGCAAACAATGTTCAGGGCTTGAAAAAAGATTTTATTAGCGAGGTTATTTCCGTTATCAGTACCAACGGTTGCGTGCAGGTTAACGTATCTTACCTTGATGACGATATGCGCGCTCAGGTTATGAGCTTGGTTAGCCAACGCATTGAAGCCACTGCCGAAAAACTTAAAACAGCTCTTGGTGATTTTGACTTCAAATTACTCAGTGAAACTCAAAGTGAACGTGTGGAAGCCGAAATGTCAAAGTCCCAGGTTGATATTTACACAGCCCTTCAAAATACTTTGACTCAGATTACGGAATATACAAACCTTGCCTTAACCGTCGAGGAAAAATCCATGGTTGGTGTTATAGATGAAAATCAGGCTGTGGCAGCAGATGCAGCAAGCTCTGACCAAAGCTCTCAGGCTTCTAAAGCGGCCATCGGCAACACTATCTCTTGGCGCGACATGATCGGTAAAAAAGAAATTGCAATCTCCTTAGCGGTAGGAATCGTTATGGCTTTGATTGTGGGCTTTATCTATGTTGCCTACGGCGCAAGGAAAATCCTTAGTGTATACGACGTTTTGGATGTTAGTACAAAGGATGTTGCAATTGCTGTAACTTCTGCCAAAGCAGGAGCTTTGGACAAATCTTCCCTTAAGAAATGTCCGGCTCTTGACGACGAAATGACTTATGTAAGAATCTTAAAAACAGTGCAAAACTTTGCTGCTAAGCGTCTGATTATCGACCTTGGCGCAAACGAGATTGATGGAGAAACACTTGCAAAAATTAAAGAAGGCTTTGCGGGCAAAGGCTTTAATATTGTATTATCATCAGACTTTGCAAAACGCGCCGATTTCGTAAGCGTATGGACCAAGGAAGATGCTTGCCTTGTCCTTAGTCACATCGGCAAGACCCAAAGAAAAGAGCTTTTCGAGCGCGTGGTTCAATATAACGAAGCAGGTGTGGAAGTAATCGGAAATATAGTATTGGCTTAGTTTTTTGAGCTTTTATAATTTGATTAATTTATAAATAACAGACCTTGATTTAAAATTATGTAAACTTCGCAGAAAATAAAAGTATACAGAAACAAGAGTGATATAAAAAGGGAGCAAAGAAGATATAGATGAGATCAATCATTATCGAAAACAAAAAAGTATTCACGGAAAAATTGTTCATAGGAAATGACTTTGATAACTTTCTTGTTTCCGATGTTGAAATCTGCATGGGAAATACCTTCAATATCTCCGGCAAAATCAACAAATCCTTCTATTCCGACGAAGAATATGAGGCTTTGATTGAAAAAGATTATGTAAACTGGTCTCATATAAAGCCAATTTGCTTTGACATAATAAAGGGCAAGAAAACTCCGACCAAATTCAAGATGGTATTCCTTCTTTCGAAAGAAAACCTGGCAAAGACCCTTGAAAGTTCGGGGCTTTCCTACACGACGGAAGATGTAAATGCCATGTTTATAAATGTTCGCTACGAAGGTGATGTACTTGTCTGCACAACGGGTCTTTCCATGAAAACCTTCACATTGGACAAATCCCTGGAAGAATACTGGGATAACACAGTGCAGAAGTTTGTGGATATGAAATTTTAGTTTACGGAATAATAAAACCGACGGATTACCGTCGGTTTTAAAATGCCTATTTTTAACTTGTTACATCATCAAACATAGAGTAGAACAGTGCGATGGCCGGATTGTAATTATCTTTCAACCATACCATTGCATAGTCAAGGTTGTGCAATTCCTCGACTCTTATGAAATCAACATATGCACTGTTTTTTAAATAATGCTCATTGGAATTTGCGGCAACACCGAGTCCCGCTTCAACCCAAAGCATCTTGGTTTCGTAGTCCGGAGCCATTCTCGTCTTTGGCTCAAAACCAGCTATCCTGCAGCTTTCCAAGAAAAGATCGTTGATATGGGGTGAATCCTCGGATAAAATAAAGCAAGCATCTTTAAGATCGCTCATTTTATACATCTTAGCAGCATCAAGACCAAGCTTTGAAGGAACTGCCAAGAAACTTTCCACATCATAAACAACTTCATAAATGACGGAATTTATGTTTTCGATGGCATCCACAACGGTAAAGCAAAGATCGCTTTCACCGCGCTCAACGCTGGCCAGCATATCTGCGAAAGTACAGCATTTAAGGCTGACATCGATGTTTGGATATTTTTCTTGGAACTTGTTTATGCACTCGAAAGTAGTACTGTCCATACAACATCCGTTAAGAGTACTGATTACAAGCTTGCCTTCGTCTCCGCGGCTGATACAGCGGGTTTTGTTAAGAAGATCACGATAGTCTTGTCTTATTTCTTTAAGTCCGTTGTAAAGAGCAAGCCCCGCAGGCGTAACCCTCAGACCGTTTTGCTTGCTTCGCCAAAACAAAGTATAGCCCAGCTCGTCTTCAAAAGAAGCGATGTTTCGGCTGAAGGCCGGCTGAGTGATGTGAACGTTCTGTGCGGCAGTCGTAAAGTTGAGTGTTTCCATGGCCGCAAAAAAACACTCCAAGTGCATACTGTTCATATAAGCTGTTTCTCCATACTCTTATAACATATGTGCGCGTAAATAGTCACCGTCATAGTGGCTGAGTGCTGCAGGTGGTACGTCAAACATTGATTTGCAGCCTGTCTGACCGTCTTTGTTCATTTTTACTGCGGCACGTGCG
>CACZQX010000044.1 GCA_902783445.1 uncultured Lachnospiraceae bacterium | reverse complement strand
TGTTGGATGAAATTTTTCCATAAATCGTAGCTTTTGGGCATTGAAATATTGGGATGATACTGCCAGCCGGCATATTGCTTTTTGGCTACCATTTTATCCGGCATATAGCCGATTTCCGGAAAAGGCTTTGCGCCGAGTTCCGTAATAAAGTCAAAGACGCTGTCCAAGGTTTGCCAGCTGAATATCGGTTTTTTGTCCCCGTCTTCAAAATAAACATACAAATCATCGGAAAAAATGTCTCTGATTCTTATATAGTCAAAATCAAAATCCTTTTTAGCTTGGATAACCTGCTGCTGCAGTTCGCTTCTTAGGGCGGCATAAGCGCGTCCGATGGAAAGAAACTTATATTGAGTGTTTTCAAAAGCGTTTTTGGAAAGCTCAAGGGGATCCAGACTTATGGTTTCGTGGGATTGCATAAAAGCATTTTTGGATTCGGAATAATTATCTGTATCCAAAAACTGTCTGAAATAGGCAAAAATCCCGTAATCGGAATCCGACGAGCCTTTGTCTTTTAAAAGATCGGCGGATTCTTTGTGCTCGGCATGGTTTTTTCTGTATTCCGTAGGAGAAAGCCCGTAAAGCTTTCTGAATGCAGCCGCATAGGTTTTGTGATTGGAAAAACCATAATCCAAAGCAATGGTCAAAATACTGTCTTTTGAATAAATCAGCTGCTCCAAAGAGTGATTGATTCTGAAAGTATTGAGATATTCGTTAAAATTGCTTTTGAAATGCTTATTAAAAAACGAAGAAAAGTATTGCGGATGAATTCCCAAGTATTTGGAAATGTCGTTTACGCTTATCTTTTCGTTATAGTGTTTGTTAATGTATTGCATGATTTTCATAATACGGTCTTTCGAATATTCGATATGTTCGTTTTTCTCCGTTTTGATACCGAAACTTTCGAAAATAGTGATAATCATACCTGTTATGGCTTCCATAAGTTTAAGTCTTGAACAGGTATCATCTTTTTTGTTGTTAAAGATAATGGTGGAAAATCTGGTACATATTTTTATATATGTTGCATTTGAAAGGTCCTTTGTGATATGGGATTTTTGAAATGTCAAATTGTCCATATCGCTGCAAAGGCGCTTGATATAATCGCTGTTGACCGAAAGTGTAAGAACTTGCGTATCCGAATCGGAGCTTAAATAAGAATAAGTCTGAAAAGGCATGAAGAAAAAAATATCATGGGTTTTAAACTCACGAGTATGATTCTTGTAGTGAATATTAATTCTTCCGCTCAGTAATATTGATATTAAAAAGTTGGGTGACCATTGCAGTTCTTTTGAAAAATCCGTATATACTTCCTGTGTGAAGGGTAGGCCCGCTGTGTTGTCGGTGTAGTCTAAATTCATATCTATTCCTCTGAAATGATAAATTTTTCGTAAATAGTTACAGATTGCTTGTCCTCAAAAATAAGATTGGCATAGTTGCCGGCTCTTGACTGATTGTATACAATAAACAAAAATGTCAACTTGTCGACATAATATATTATTTATTTTGCTATCATATTTAAAATTATAAGAAATCTTCCTTAATTTATCAATAGTCAAAATTATTATGTCCAAAACTATAATAAATATTTTTAAAAATAACTAAAAAAATAATATCTAATCTCAATTGCAAATCAAGATAAGTTTTAATCCAAATCTTTTTTGCATATTTTTAAGGACAACTAAGAAAACAAAGATTGCTAATATTAGACCTAACGAAATAAAAAAAGGAGAGAGCATTATGGAAAAGGAATTGCTTTTCGAAGCAAAGAAGCTTTCTAAACATTTTGGGCCTACCATAGCTTTGGACGAAGTAGACTTCAAAGTTTACAGAGGACAAATCACAGGTTTGATAGGCGAAAACGGATCCGGTAAATCTACCATAACATCCATAGCGGCCGGAATGCAGCCGGCAACATCAGGTGAAATGTTTTTTAAGGGACAAGCCCATAAACCTTCTACCATGATTGAAGGTGCCAAGGCGGGAATAGGAATGATTGTTCAGGAACAGGGAACGGTTTCAGGTATTTCCGTTGCGCAAAATATTTTCCTCGGTGAAGAAGGCAGGTTTAAAAGGGCAGGCTTAATCAGCAAGAGAAAAATGAATGCGGAAGCAAGAAAAGTTTTGGATAATATTCGTTTTTACGATGTTAATCCCGCTGCACCGATTGATTCATTAAACATGCAGGACAGGAAACTTGTGGAAATCGCTAAAGTTATGTACGGAAATCCGGAAATGTTGGTTGTGGATGAAACAACAACGGCACTTTCGCAAGCCGGACGTGAAATCATCTATGACATTATGAGAAGAATGCGAGATGACAACAAGGCGGTTGTATTTATATCTCATGACCTGGAGGAACTTATAGAGATTTGCGATACATTGACGGTCCTTAGAGACGGCAAGCTTATAACAACATTAAACAAAGATGAAATGAACGAAGATGTTATTAAGCGACATATGGTTGGCCGTGAAATGAGCGAGCATTATTATCGTGAAGATTATGGCGAAAAAATAAGCGACGAAGTTGTTTTGAAAGCCGAATCCATAACAACGGGAACAGGCATGCTTATGGACTTTTCCATGGAACTTCATAAAGGCGAAATCCTTGGAATCGGCGGACTTTCCCATTGCGGTATGCACGAGCTTGGAAGAGCTCTCTTCGGTGAAGAAAAGATTTTGGAAGGCAAAGTAACGGACGTAAAAACAGGGGATAAAATCACATCTCCGAGATGCGCACTTCTTCACGGATACGGATATGTTTCCAAAAACCGTGACACGGAAGCCTTGGTTCTTACGGCAAGTATTAAAGATAACATACTTGCGGCAGGTTATGACAAGGTGCAAAAGGGACCTTTCCTTTTACCGAAAGATGCCAAGAATTATGTAAACAAGCAAAAAGATGCTTTATCCATAAAATGCGCATCCATCAATCAGGATGTTCAGTATTTGTCGGGCGGTAACAAGCAAAAAGTTGTTTTCGGCAAGTGGGTAGGAAGAGATTGCGATATTTTGATTTTGGACTGTCCGACCCGTGGTGTCGATATCGGCGTAAAAGCAGCTATGTACGACCTTATAGACAAAATGAGAAAAGAGGGCAAATCAATTGTCATGATTTCCGAAGAACTTACGGAACTTATAGGGATGAGTGACAGGCTCTTGATTTTGAAAGACGGTTCTTTGGCGGGCGAATTTATGCGCAGCAAAGAACTTTCGGAAAATGACATTATCAACGTTATGATCTAGGGGGAAGAATGATGAAGACGAAAAAATTAAATGCTAAATTAATCGGTAATCTTGCCCCTTACATCGGACTAATTGCCGTATGCGTTATATTTGGCCTATTAACAAACGGAAAACTTTACAGCGTAACAAACTTACAGTCACTTACTTGTCAGATAATCGTTACGGCTCTTGCCACCATCGGTTCAATATTTGTATTCGGTGCGGGATTCTTTGATATATCCGTTACGGGTTGTATATGTTTTGCGGCGGTGCTGGGAGGCATGGCCACAATAAAAACCGGAAGTCTTTTTGTGGGACTTATTGTGGTAATCATAGTTTCACTTGCTTTCGGAATTATGAAAGGCGTGTTTGCATCTCTTGTTAATGTACCGTTCTTTATATTTACAATCGTTTTGGGATCGGTACTTTCGGCAGCGGTGCTTGTAATACTGGGAAGCGAAACAACCTTGTATTTAAGAAACGCCGTTACACCCGTAAGAGAGTTTTCTTTTAACGAAATATCAATTATCAATATTATCTGCCTTGCAGGATTTTTTATTGTTTGCTTGATTTTGTTTAACTACACATCTTTGGGTGTAAAAGTTAAAAATATGGGCGGTAACATTGTTTCCGCAAAACAAAGCGGTATCAGCACAAAGAAGACAACAATTACCGTATTTGTAATCTGTGCCATAGGTTTTGCCATTGCCGCATTTCTTATCATGATAAGAACAAGAACCGTTGGCGGCTCAACCGCAAGCGGTGTGGGTAATGATGTTATGGTTGCCTTGGTACTTGGCGGTATGCCTTTATCGGGAGGCCCGAAATCGAAAATCAGCGCAGGTTTACTGGGTGCCGCAACAATTACCATACTTAACAGCGGACTTTCAATTATGGGACTGGATACGGGACAAATTCAGATTTTCAGAGGCGTAATCTTTATAGTGGTTGTATTAATCTCGAGCTTTAGCTACAGAGGTAAGCTCTTGCCGAGATAATAATAAATTTTTTCATAATCTAAACGCTGTATCAACACTTATTTAAGAGGAGATTGGTATATGCACAAAAAAATGGAGGTAAAGAAATGAAAAAACGTATTTTAGCAATGTTGTTATGCGCTCTTATGTGTCTTGCTCTTCTTGCGGGATGCGATAAAGGCGGCAGTAGCACAGGCGGTGGCTCATCAGAAGCGGGTCTTGACGGTTCTTGGCCGGAAGAGACAATCAAAATCGGTATGGAAGTTTACGATACCGCAGACGATCAGTATCTTGCTTTTAAGGACTATGTTGATTATTTATCAGAATATTACAACATTGAACTTATTACATCCGAATCACTTGAATCACCTGAAGCGGAAATGGACTTCATTGATTCATGTGCGGCAGCAGGATGTAAAGCTATCATCGGCTACTACAACTTGGCAGGTGCCGAAGCTATCAAACATTGTATGGATCAGGGAATGTATTACTGGGGAACAGAGCAGTACTATGATGATGTAAAAAATGAAGATCTTTACATCGGCTGCTATACATTCATTGAAGACGGTGCTACAGAAAACGGCGACTACTTAGGCGGTTATGAAATGGGTTACCAGATGGGTAAATCAGGCGAAGTAAACCACATCTTCTACTGCAGCGGCGGTACAGCATTCGGTGTACAGATGTTCTTGGATCGTCAGGCAGGTTTTGAAGCAGGTATTGCTCAGGCTCAGGCTGAAGGTTCAAAGATTAAATTCGATCCTGCAACCGATATCATCGAAGGATGGCCGGGAACAGACGACTTTACTGCAGCAGTAGGTGCCAAACTTGCGGGCGATTATGACGGCGCAGCCGTTTCATTTAACGCAGCAGCTCTCTTCCAGCCAATCATGGAAGCAGGAAAAGCTGAAACAATGCATCTTGCAACAATCGGTGAAGTAGGCGATACATACAAAGA
>CACZQX010000043.1 GCA_902783445.1 uncultured Lachnospiraceae bacterium | reverse complement strand
TGCCGATAGTTATATTGTGCGCATTTGTAGTATTCATTATTCTTTGCAATCCGTTTGTAATGGTCAGTCCTGGGGAGAGAGGTATTAAAATAACATTGGGTAAGGTTTCACCCACACCATACACAGAAGGTCTTCATGCGATATTTCCATTTGTACAAAAATTTAGAACAATGGACGTCTAGACTCAAAGAAATACAAGAAATACCTCCGTTTATACAAAAGACATTCAGCAAGCTGGTATAACGTATGTTATTAATTATAACGTTCAGCCTGAAAGTGTAAACAGATTATTTCAAACTGTAGGTATGGATTACGAAACAAAGATTTTATTACCTGTAGTAGAAGGTACAATAAAGGATATTATAGGTAAATGGAATGCACAAGATTTGATTTCTAATAGAGAAAGAGCTACAAGTGATATTTTGCAAAAGCTGCAATCTCAGTTAAAAGACAATTGCATTGATGTAACTGATTTTCAGATGACTGATATAAATTATTCAAAAGTATTTGAACAGGCTATTGAAAACAAAGTGACTGCTGAACAAGAAGCACAAAGAGCAAAGAATAAAACGGTTCAAGTTCAAGAAGAAGCTAAGCAAAAAGTTATTGCAGCAGAGGCAGAAGCACGTTCCATGGCAATAAGAGCGCAAGCTTTAAGCCAAAATAAGTCTTTAGTACAGTATGAAGCTGTTCAAAAATGGGATGGAAAAATGCCGCAATATATGCTGGGTAATTCTGTTCCGTTCATAAATGTAAATCCTGCAAAATAATTTTGTGCAGCAATTAAATAATAAATAAAAAAAACAAGCATATTATTTATTAAATAATATACTTGTTTTTTTATTTCTATTACAGAGTGAAGTCATCTTCTGCTGGTAATATTGCCGGAATTCCGTTTATCCATTTCTTAGCTTCATCACTTGCTTTTGTCCAGTTAACTGATAACAAGCCCCTTTGAACCCAGATTAGTTCCTTAAAAAAATCGTATTGTGAATTTAACGCATCAATTTTTGCATCAAAATACAAATTCTGTGCATCAGCTACTTGGTTTATCGGAACTTCTCCCAATAAGTATTTTGCCTTTACTGTTTCGTAATTTTCTGCCTGAGCAAACATTGCTTTATATGATTTTTCTATCATAAAGTATTTTGAAATAGCACGGTTTACTACTGAACGAACCTGCATTTCTATTTCTGTATTAACTTCTTCTAAGTATGCATTTAATTCGTTTAATTCTGACTTGCAGCGTGCAATTTCCGCAACTTTATGTCCGCCTTCAATAGGTTTCCATTGAGCACCAATAAAGAATCTGAAAGAATTCTTATCCAATCCTAACCAAGGGGATGTGTTCCAAGCATTTGCAAAAGCTTGTGAGCCGGCTCCTAGAGCGCCGGGAGCAGAACCTAACAGCACTTGATTAGCCGCAGCTTGCGCATCTGCCGCTGAACCACCATTAGATATAACATTTGCTGCAGCGGCACTTGCGTCTTGACTAGCCTGAGCCATTGCATTCGCTTGCGCCTCTCCGCCTTTTGCAGATGCAGAAACTGCTTTTAATTGATTGTGTCCTGCACTTTCATAAGGTATATTTCTGTCAAATTGTGTTGTGTATTCTAATGACATTTTCGCATTTGGCAAGAAAAACTTTTGTCCGTAGTTTGCCATTTCCGCTTTTTTCATTGCAATTGCGGCTTTTAACTTTGTTGTTTCAGGTGAAAGATAAATAACTTCTTTTACAAGCATATCCGTAAATTGACCGAGTTTTTGAGGATTTCTAACGTGGTCAATTATGTGCAAATCTGTAGTGAAGAAAGCCGGATCACTCGCTGTTAAAGGTTTAAAGTTAAAGTCTGATTTTTGATCCTTAAACAAAAGTTTGTTTATATGAACTTTTGTGTTTTTGTAATCTGCTTGCATTGCAAGAAGTTTCTTTTCAGCTTCACTAACTTCACCTGCCCAGCGAAAAACTTCTTCATATCCACACTTGCTGGTTTTCTCTCTTACACGTGCGATTGCAAGATTCT
>CACZQX010000042.1 GCA_902783445.1 uncultured Lachnospiraceae bacterium | reverse complement strand
TTCAGCGAAAACGATGTTGAAATAAAGGTTATTTCCGGAGACAATCCGATGACCGTGTGCGCGGCGGCAAAGCAGGCGGGTATTCCAAATGCCGATGCTTATATTGATGCAACCACACTTGATACGGATGCGAAAATATTTAAAGCGGTTTCGAGATATACGGTTTTTGGCCGTGTTAAGCCAAAACAGAAAAGAGTAATCGTCAAAGCCCTTCAAAAACAGGGTCATACCGTTGCCATGACCGGTGATGGTGTAAATGACGTACTTGCATTAAAAGAGGCGGATTGCTCCGTTGCCATGGCATCGGGAAGTGAAGTTGCGGGAAAAGTTTCGGATATCGTTCTTATGAACTCCGACTTTGCAAATATGCCGGATGTTGTTGCGGAAGGACGTAGGGTTATCAATAATATAGAAAGAGCGGCGTCACTTTATCTTGTAAAGAATATTTTTTCACTTATTCTTGCGATTATATCCATTACGGCGGTATTTGCTTATCCGCTTACTCCGTCACAACTTATGCTTATGACTTATCTTACGATAGGTATTCCTTCGTTTGTATACGCCCTTGAGCCGAATACAAACCGAGTTAAAGGAAGGTTTTTATTAAATGTAATTTATAAAGCATTGCCTGCGGCACTTACAGACCTTATTATCGTAGTGGGAATTATAGTGTTCCAAGCATTGTTTGATTTTGGCGAAACGGAAATATCAACTATGACGGCATTGCTTATTACGGCAGTGGGATTCTTCATGGTTTGGACCGTGGGAGGAAAACCATTTACCTGGCTCCATGCGGGATTGTTTGCGGTTCTTTTCGGTTTGCTTATAATTATTTTGACGGTATTGCCGCAAATGTTTTCACTTACGGGCTTTACGCTTAAATCGGGCCTTGTATTTACGGTATTTTTATTTACAATACCAACCCTTTATGTGACCCTTACGACGATATTCGATAAGGTGGCATATTTGTGCGGCTGGATAAAAAATAAGGTGGCTCGTAAAAAATGAGATCGAGAGATATAGAGAGATTACTTACAATAAGCGAGTATGCGAAAGCTTTTATCAAGTGGCTGTTAATTGCTATTTTGGTAGGTCTGTTTTGCGGACTTGTGGGCTCGCTTTTCAGAATGGGAATCGATGCCGTAACAAGCATAAGGCAGGGGCATTCTTTCCTTATATATTTTCTGCCTCTTGCGGGTCTTGCCATTCCCGCATTATATAAACTCTTCAGAGTCGAAAAAGATTTGGGAACAAATCTTGTAATAGATACGGTAAGAACGGACGGAGAAGTGCCGGCGAATATGTCGGTGCTGATTATTGCGGGCACGCTTATTACACATCTTTTCGGCGGCTCTATCGGTAGAGAAGGGGCTGCATTGCAACTTGGTGGCAGCCTTGGCAGTATGGTGGGACGCTTTTTCAGACTGGATGAAGAAGATAAACACTATTTGGTAATGTGTGGAATGAGCGGATTGTTTGCAGCACTTTTCGGAACACCCATGACAGCCGCATTTTTTGCTTTGGAAGTTATAAGCGTAGGTATAATGTATTATTCCGCTCTTTTTCCATGTGTTGTTTCTGCCATAGTATCATTCCTTGTAAGCCTTGCATTTAAGCTGCCGGCGGAAAACTTCGGAAAAGTGGCTTTTCCGGACATAAGCATAAGCATTCTTTTAAAAGTTGCAGTAATCGGCATTTTGTGCGCTTTGCTCAGTATGCTTTTTTGCGTGCTGCTTCAAAAGACGGGAAAAATACTTGACTGGATAATCAGAAATGATTACATAAGAATTGCGGTTTTCGGCGGAGTAATCGTTCTTCTTACAATGCTTGTGGGAACAAACGATTACAACGGCGCGGGCTTGGAAGTTATAGAAAGAGCAATCGGAGGAGAAGTCAATTGGGAGGCCTTTCTTCTTAAGATGCTATTTACGGCCATTACAATAGGCGCCGGCTTTAAAGGCGGAGAAATCGTCCCGTCCTTCTTTGTGGGAGCGACTTTCGGCTGCTTGATGGGAATGCTTCTTGGTGTAGATCCCGGATTTGCTGCGGCACTTGGGCTTGTTGCACTGTTTTGCGGCGTTACCAACTGTCCGTTGGCATCCATTATTTTAAGTGTGGAGCTGTTCGGAACAAGCGGAATTGTTTATTTTTGCATAGCCTGTTCCATAAGTTATATGCTTTCGGGATATTACAGCTTATATTCTTCTCAAAAGATTATGTATTCAAAGATAAAAGGGGAATTTATAAACAGAAATGCAAACAAATAGGGTTAATAACTCAAATATTGAAAAATATCAAAATGTTAATAACCTGTCCGGCTCAAGATCCGGAGACAAAAGCTTTAATCAGACTTTTTTAAAGGATCTTGGAGAGAAGGGCGTTGTTTTTGAGCACAGTTCCGAAAAGAAAAAAGATATTGTAAAAAAAGAGCCTGTGGGACAAACAAAAAGAAGCACAAGCGACTTTCAGGTAAATCGTGCCACAAGCACGACAAAACAATCACAAACAAAGAATGAAAGCGTTAT
>CACZQX010000041.1 GCA_902783445.1 uncultured Lachnospiraceae bacterium | reverse complement strand
TTCCGACAGCCTCAAGAGATTCTGCTATACGTTTTTTATATTCTCTTTTATTAACCTTGCCAAATCTCAACGGAATCTCTACATTTTCTTCTACGGTAAAATCTTCTATAAGCGCAAAATCCTGCATCACGACCCCGACCTTTTCATTCCGAAATCTGGCAAGCCCCGATTCTCCAAGCTCTGAAAGCTCTGTATCATCGATCGTACATGTTCCCTCTTCGAAATCATCCACTCCACCTATAATATGTAACAATGTGGATTTACCGGCGCCCGACTTACCTATTATGGCCACCATCTCTCCGTCATCTATTCTGAGATTTATGTCTTTAAGTGCCATAAAAGAATTCTTTTTCCCGTAATTATATGTTTTTGACAGATTTTGAATCTCTATCATAATAATCCCCTCTCATCATTCTTTTGTATTTCTTATGACTTCTTTGGGTGATAGTTTTCTCATTGACAGCAACACCATGAAACACAGCATTACAAAATACAGAATATATAATGCAATTACAAAATAGATCGTGTATTCGTTCACCGTAAAAATGATTTTTCTGTCAAGTCCAATTACCTTTACCAGATTTACTCCTATTATCAAAAGTAATACCGAAAAAAGCGTTACGCCCATTCCGTTTCCCATGCTTATAAAGAATCGTTTTTTAAGATCTGCACCGAGCAAATAAAAAATGCCATGATGTTTTAGGCTCCTTGCCTGAGCAATGTAGACGGCCGCATATGAACATATGCATATCAGCAGCATAGCGCATATGACCAATGGAAGATATGTCCTGATCTTTTTGGATATCTGCAGCCTGCTGTTGTCATTGAACTCCTTAAGATCAATGATCGTATTTCCTTCAAGAAGATCGATCTTTTTTTTCAGTTCCTCAGCTTCTTCTTTTTTTCCTTCGTTATACAATGCGATCTTCTTTATATCAGTTCCCAGTCTTACACCTGCTTTTTGCAGGCATTCATCTTTTGTCACAAAGAATAACGGTTCATAATTAACACTAAAGTATTCATCATAATTAGCATTACTTTTCTTATATGTATTAGCTATTCCGAACACTTCAGTTCTTGCAACCAAAATCCCGACAACAAGAAGTCGTTTCTCTTTCGTTCCTGCCTTAACCTTTATGACATCCCCTATTTGGGTGAGTGCGGCTGCAACCGTTCCTCCGGCCACGACCGGAACATTTTCATATTCACCTATCTCGTCAAGCCACAATCCGTTATCAAGTCTGGGTTTCCATTTTTTCCACACCCATTTTGGTAAGGCGCTTATGCGAATAGCAGCCGTATCGTCTCCTGTAATACCTTCGATATCATACACGTTTACATAGCTTGTGCTATAAGTCGTCACAGCACTGCTTGTGTATTCTCCTCCCGCATAAAAAAAGCCCTCTTTCCCCTCAAAGGCGGAAAAAGGGGCATACCTTTGATATTCGCGTATTATGACCGAGCTCACAAACAATACTATCCCGCCCATAAATGTTAGAAGCAATATAAGGATTGCATTTCTTCGAATATTTCTTATAAATTCACTGATTGCCAGCCCGATCATAAACTACTCTCCCGCAATTGTTCCTTCAACGATCTTCTTGCCCTGACAATGCCAAATACCGCCATTTCCAAAACCGCAGCCACGATAATCAAGCCTGTGCAGGCAAAAACATCCTCTATGCCAAAAAGTACCGGCATATACTTATAATACTTATCCAAAAAAGCGAATCTCATTGCAAAAAACAAACCTGTGCCCAAAAAGCATGACGGAACCGATAAGATAATACCTTCAAGAATAAATCCTCCTACCGTCTTTTTGGCTGTTCCGCCGCACAGCTTCATAATGGCTATCTGCCTTTTCCTTTTATCAAAAACATACCCGTGAAGCATTGCAAGCGTGATAACCATAACAACTATTATTCCCGTGACTGCGATCACCACAGAGCGAAAGACAGCTTCTGTATCGGCATTTCCTCCATTGTAATCATTAATATTATAACTGTCCGGAAATGCTTCTGTCATAACATCTGTAATATAATTATACTCTGAAAGGCTGAGCACCCTGTCAAACTGAAGGTTAAAACTTGCTATCGACAGCCCTTCAAATGCTGTTATCGGGATACTAATGCTTGGTATGCTTACTGCGCTTTCATCACGGTTTTTTCTCCCTATTATCTCAAATTCTATTCCTGAGATCACTACCTTGTCCTGTTTATATCCGCCCGAAACCACACATACTCTTCGTTTTTCTTTAATGTCATCATTTGTGATATTCCTTCCTTCATATATTTTCATATCGTTATATGTTTCATCTTCGGAAAGAACATATTCACCGTTTTTTCTTTCGGCCATCGACATTACAGTGACAAGCTTAGAGTCATTAAAGATAGTATTCATGATATAAATGTTTTTAAAGCTGTCCCCGCATCTATCATATATTCTGTTTAATGCATCACTTACCTCTACATATCCCGGCAAAGGCTTATTACTTTTAAAAGAAATGCTTATGGTTTTTGCCGCATCTATATCTTCCATGGATGAATAAGTGCTGTCCATTATTACTCCGACCGAAAAGCAGGTCAAAAACACTCCTACGATCTGTGAAAAAACGATCAAAAAAAGGAGGACAGCATTCTGCTTCATCATATTTCTGATGTTTATCAAAGCAAATCTCATCTACTGTCTCTCCTGTAAATATTTTATTTTTATGCTGTTGTTCAGTGCGTACTCCTCAGCCTTAGAGCCTTTTAAGACCCCCAAAACAAGCTCAGGGCAATTAATGAATGATTTTTCTATCTCAGTATCCATGGAGGGAATCTCCACATATTCAAGTTTAGGCGCATCAACAAAAGATCTTGTTATTAGCTTTAATTCCTGATTGCAATATACCTCCCGGAGCTCCGGCATTCCGGTAAACATGTCCCTTGCAACCAGGCAATGCTCTGTAAAATCAAATTGAACTATGCCGCATACAGAAATGCCCGATAAACATACTATATTATCCGGGAGATCCAAACTCTTCAACGACGGAAGTCCATTGAGAATGCCCAGGTTCAAGCCGCCGCTTCCGCCCTTTACGATCTCTATAGTTTCCAGCGACTCGCAATTAATGATCATTGCAAGGATATCAAGCTTGGAGATAAAGCTTTCATAATCATCCGGATCATACTCGGCCTTAGTTCCATCCTTCTTACCAATATGCACCGATTTCAAATTTCTGCAATTATCTATGGCAGGCATATACATATTTTGCGGAATATATATTTCCTCTACATAGGCACAATTTCTCAACTCCCAAAGACTAGATACAAGTTTGCCCTCAAAAGAAACAGATTTTTGGCGTTTGTTTCACTTTTTATTGTAATTGTTGCAGGGATATTTGTATTTATATATGTTCGCGGTTCTTCAAAAGAAGATACAGATGATGTTTTAAATGCCCTGAGCAGTGCCGATGCAGATATTGCAGAAAAAAACAGAGAGGAATCCGAAACAAAAACAAAAAAAAGCTCACTTTATGAGAATGCAAAACGAGATGAAAAAGGAAGGATTGTAGTAGACAAAGAGGAATGTTTTGTGGCTCGTAATTACTCTAATGGAGTTATAGAGCTTAAGGAAATACCCATAGAACCATTTGT
>CACZQX010000040.1 GCA_902783445.1 uncultured Lachnospiraceae bacterium | reverse complement strand
GCACCCAAGAATTCGTGAGCAACGATTGGGTTTCTGCCGTCAACGATTACCGAATAATCTCTACGTTTGTAGAACATACCCATATCAACGCCGAGCACACTTGAGAAGTAAATTGCACGCCCCATAGCTCCTTCATCCGGGCTGATTGTCATTAAATGTTCTGTGTCAAGTTTTAAATCTTCTATATTCTTTGTTAAAGCCTTTAAGAACTGATATATAGGCTGGATTGTTTCAAATCCCGAAAGTGGAATAGCATTCTGAACACGAGGGTCATGCGCGTCAAATGTAATGATGTTATCAACCCCCATACTTGTAAGTTCCTGAAGCATGTATGCACAGTCAAGAGATTCGCGACCTGTACGTTTGTGCTGTCTTCCTTCGTAAAGGAATGGCATGATTACAGTGATTCTTCTTGCTTTACCACCCATAGCGGCAACTATTCTCTTTAAATCCGAATAGTGATCGTCAGGTGACATGTGATTTTCGTTACCGCAAAGCTTATAAGTTAAGCTGTGGTTTGTAATATCAACTAAAATGTAAATATCTTTACCACGGATAGATTCCTGGATTGTTCCTTTTGCTTCGCCGGAACCGAATCTTGGGCATTTGGCTCCGATAAGATAGCTGTTGCAAGTGTAACCTTTGTAAATAATAGGGTTTTCTCTTTCATGTTCTCTTTCTTCACGCCAGTCTACAATGTAATTGTCGATTTTTTGACCAATTTCTTTGCAGCTATCAAGGGCAATTATACCAAGGCTTCCAACCGGTATAGAATTCAACATACGTGCATCGGTTTGCATCATTTAATCCTCCATAAGTGATCTTGTTCTTTTTATGTTGCGAATATCATCGCCATATATTTTAAGTAGTTTGTAACTACTTATTATCCTTGAAAAAATTCTATCCGAATAACGTCTTTGTATGTCAGGAAGATTAAGATTAGTTGAAATGATTGTAGGTTTTCCGGTAAGCATTCTTTCGTTTATACAGTTAAAGAGATGGCTGGCGGTATAGGAGTTTGTAAGCTCCGTTCCAAGGTCATCTATTATAAGAAGCTCTGAATCAAATAAGTGTTTTTTGCTTAAATTACTCAGTTGAGTTTCATAGTCCCTGCTAAAACTTCTTGTATCGCTTAACATCTCAAAAAGCTTTACAGCCGAGATGTAAACAACGCTGTGAGACCTTTTGATCAATTCGTTTGCAATGCAGCTTGTAAGAAAGGTCTTTCCGACGCCTACTTCACCGAATATTAAAAGGCTCTCTTTTGACTTGTCAAAATTATCTATGAACTCATTACAAGTTTTTACCACCTTTTTTATATTTTGTAAAGGGGTAAGTTCTTGAAGAGGGTCTCTCTCGTCAGAATAAAGGGAGTAGTTGAAATTGTCGAAATTTTCGCTGTTTAAAGCTACATAAATGTTGTTCTGATTGTAAAGTTTATTGTAAAGCTCTTGTTTAAAACAGCTGCAGGGTTTACCATCCACAAAGCCTGTGTCCTTGCATTTTTTGCAAGTATAATGAGCCTCAAGATAGTCGGAAGGATAACCGGCATCTTCCATCAAAGAAACTTTTTTCAAAGAAAGAGATGCGATTTGTTTTTTGTATTGTGTTAAATCGCAATTACTGTTTTCGAGTTTTTCTCTGGCTTTTGCCAAAGAAATTTTTGATATTTCGCAGTCGATTTCTCTTATACGTGGAATCTTTTCGTAGATTTCCGCTATTGCGGCTTCTTGTTTTTTGTGAATTTCAAGTTGCTTTTCTTCAAATTCACGAAGAACTTCTCTGTACTTGTTTGATTCGATTTCACGTACGCTTGCGTAATATGTTGTTTCCAAACTTAAATCCTCCCGAGACTATTTAAGCAAAGCCTTTTCCAATGCCTCAAAGTCGTATTCTCTTTGAGGGAAATTGTTAAATTCGTTATTTACATTTACCTTTTTGGCAGATGTGGCTTTTTTGCTTGTTTTGTTAGCTATAAAAGCTTCATCCAATTTTTTTACATCATCAATTGTTGAAACACCGTTATCTTTCCAATTGGAAAGTATTTTGTCGGCATAAGCAAAGTTCGGACTGTGAGTTGCTTCGATTGTTTTGTTGCAAGCCTCCAAAATAAGCTCAATCGTAAAACCGTAAGAATTGGTCCATTTAACAATATAATTCATTTCGCTTTGTGCCGGTACACGTCCCACAAGACCGAAAGCTTTCATTATCGGTGAACCGTATTTTTTGTAAACTCTGTTATGAGCTTTTGCATCTTTAACGTTTGTGATGCCTTGCGATGTCCATGCGATTGCGACGGATTCGATATATTGAATACTTTTGTGATCTAATGATACGCAATATTCGATTAAGTATTCAATAACATCCGGAGTCATTTTAAGGTCATCGTAAATGTAAAGGAGAGTATTGCTGTCCGTTTTGCTTAAGGATCTGCCAAGATATTTTTCAGCTATATGAAAAAGTTGTTTTACTTCCACATCTTCAAGGAATGAATCAAGCTCGGCATTTGTATAGCTTTTCTTAACCGGTGCGTCCAAAAGAGCAACGTCCTCAGCTGTAACTTCCGGAATAACTTTTGCGGCAATCGCCGTAACCCCTTCATGCTCAGCCGGTTTTGAAAGCTGCCTTAAAGGCTTGCATTCGTTAATGGAAAGTGAGGTAAGCTTTTTGTCTTCGGTGAATGTAAGATTTAAAAGCCCCACCTTTTCCCAATATTTTAAGGCACGTACCACATCTTTTTCAGTCATGTCAAGTACGTCCGCTATTGTGCAGATGGATGCGCCGGCGTCTACGCTGCCCGCGCATTTCATCAGGTAAATGTAGACCTTTACAAACTCGCCGTTAGCGCTTGGCATATATTCCTCAATAAAGCAATTGGATATGCCCGTCTGCAAAGATGCACCATTCTCTATAATAAAACCCATTGTTTAAAAACCTCCGAACAAACCACATATTATACAAAACCACATTTTAAGCCAAAAAAAACAAAACCACATCTGTTTTCGTTCTTAATTGCTTTTTGTATTTTAACATAACAATTCTGCTTTAGAAACAAGCTATTTTTTATGGAAACCTTAAAGGGGCTTAAAATGTTTAAATGTGGATATTGTGGATAATGTGGATAAAAAAAATCGGGGAAATTAATCCCCGGTATTATTTGTTTGATTTTGGGAATTTTTTGATTTGGCGAAAAAATACAAAATCCCCTTAGATGTTTACATAATCCAAAAATTTAAATTGTGGATATTGTGGATAACTAATCTCCAAGCAGGTTTTCGCCGATTTTTACTACATCCCCGGCACCCATAGTTATCAACAAGTCACCGCTTGCACAATTTTCAAGTAAAAAAGATTCTATTTCATCAAAAGACGGGAAATAGTAAACCTCTTTTCCCAGAGCTTGAATTTTCTTTTGCAAATCAACCGAACTAATACCCAAGGTATCCGTCTCTCTTGCGGCATAGATGCTTGCAAGCACAACTTTGTCCGACATAGCGAGAGCCTCGGCAAATTCATCCATCAAAGCTTTTGTTCTTGAATATGTATGAGGCTGAAAAACACACCATAATGTTTTATGAGGATAGTTCTTTGCAGCCGTAAGAGTAGCTTTGATTTCGTCCGGATGATGAGCGTAGTCATCAATAATTGTTACACCGCCGATTTCGCCTTTCTTTTGAAAACGTCTGTCGGCACCGCTGAATTTTTCGAGACCTGTGCAAATATCATCGAGGCTTAAATCCAGCGAAAGGCATGTGGCAGCCGCCGCGAGAGCATTTCCCACATTGTAGATGCCCGGAACCTTCAAGCTTATTTTGGCCAACTTATTGCCTTTGTTCATTAAGTCAAACTCAGCGCAAGCCATATCGTTAAATTCGATATTTTCAGCGTAGTAATCAGCTTCTTTGCAAGAAGTCGAAAAGGTAATAACCTTGCAAGAAAGATCATTTGTTATATATGAAAGATTTTCTATATCATGGTTAATAACAAGGCTTCCTTTTTCCGGTATAAGCTTTGCGTATTCCTTAAAACTGTGGCGAATATCATCAAGATCCTTGAAAAAATCAAGATGATCCGCGCTTATGTTTAAAATAACTCCAACTGTCGGAGCAAAAGATAAAAAGCTGTTTGTATATTCACAGGCCTCGGTAATAAATGTTCCGCTTGAGCCTATGCGATAATTTCCGCCTATTGAATTTAAGATACCGCCAACCAAGATTGTGGGGTCTGTTTTTGCCTGCAAAAGAATTTCGGAAATCATGGATGTTGTTGTTGTTTTTCCGTGAGTTCCGGAAACACCGATGGCCGTATCGTAATGAGTCATTATCTGACCTAAAAATTGAGCTCTTGAAAGAAGGGGAAGATTTCTTTTTCTTGCTTCCATTAGTTCCGGGTTATCTTCCGATATGGCAGCGGTGTAAACCACAGCTTCCACATCATCTTTGATGTTTTCTGAACGTTGACCGTAAAAAATCTCGGCACCCATGCCTTCAAGCTCTTTTGTAAGAGGAGAAGATTTGGCGTCAGAGCCCGATACTTTGCGCCCTTTACTAAGAAGAATATGGGCAAGAGAGCTCATACTTATACCGCCGATGCCGATGAAATGGATTTTTCCGCATTTATTTATATTAATTTCGTACATAACGCACTTCCTTAAACTAATTTCTTATTATTATATAACTTTGAAAAGTTTAATACTACAAAATTCTTTTGTCAATATAAATATCTTGTTTTCACACTATGGCGTGTGTTATAATCAAAAAGAAGGTAAGCGTTTTTGAAAAGCGTATTTTTGGGTATAAATTACGAAAGGGAGTTTTACTATGCAAATTACAGACATTAGAGTACGTAAAATGACAAAAGACAGCAAAATGAAAGCTGTAGTATCGGTTGCTTTTGATAACGAATTTGTTGTTCATGACATAAAAGTTATTGAGGGAGAAAAAGGTCTTTTTGTGGCGATGCCGAGTAAAAAATCAAACGACGGTGAATACAGAGATGTTGCACATCCAATTACATCGGAATCAAGAGATAAGCTTCAAAAAGCAATAATTGAGGCATACGAAAAGGCTTTAACTGAAGAAAGCGAAGTTTAAAGAGCACCGAAAGATGCTCTTTTTTTACAGCTTTTCTTTTGGATAATGGAGGAAAAAATGTATATTGTTGTCGGTCTTGGCAATCCAACCATGAAATATTCGGGAACAAAGCACAATGTGGGCTTTGATACTATAGATAAAATAGCGAAAACTTACAAAATAAAAGTTAACGAGGCAAAGCACAAAGCAATGATCGGAAAAGGCAGCATAGCGGGGCAAAAGGTTATGCTGGTTAAACCCATTACATTTATGAATTTAAGCGGTGAGGCGGTTCGTGCCGTTGTGGATTATTATAAAGCAGACTCAAAGAAGGACGTAATTATTATATATGACGATGTTTCTTTGGACATAGGAAGACTCAGAATCAGGCCTAAGGGCAGTGCCGGGGGACACAACGGAATAAAAAGCATTATTGCGCATTTGGGTCATGAGGAATTTAACAGAATTCGTATCGGAATAGGAGAGAAAAAAGGCGATGACATGGTAAACCATGTGTTGGGTCATTTTAATCGCGGGGAAAGAAAACTCGTAGACGAAGGAATCGATAGAGCAGTGGAAGCCGTAGAAACCATTATTACAGAGGGTATGGACGCTGCCATGAACAAATACAACGGATAAATTATGAAAGAAATGTTTGAGCCCCTTTCGGAGCTTTCGGAATTTAATATCATAAAAGAACGCCTGGTAAAAAAAGATGAACTGCTACAAATTGTAGGCTGCGTTTCATCGCAGATGGAGCATTTTTTGTATGGCATATCTCAAGGCTTTAAATACAAAATCATTATTACTTTCAGTGAACAAAAAGCAAAGGAAATCTACGAAAACTGTAGGTTTTATTCTTCGAACGTTTTTATCTATCCGGCAAAAGATCTTATTTTCTACAGTGCCGATATTCACGGAAATTACATACTTGGTCAAAGACTTAATCTTCTTAAGGAAATCGCCGCTTTAAATGAGGACGAGGAAATAACGATTATAGCGGAAGCGCCGGCATTGCTGGATAAGGTTTTTCCTTTGGAAAAAATGCTTGGCACGGTTTTTAAAATAGGGATGGACAGCATTATCGAGACCGAAGCTTTAAGGAAAAAGCTGGTTAGACTGGGATACGAAAATGTTAGTCAGGTTGAAAAGTGCGGACAATTCAGTATCAGAGGCAGCATTATAGATATTTTTTCTTTCGGTGAGGAAGCCCCTTTTAGAATCGATCTTTGGGGAGATGAAATAGATGTAATGAAGTCTTTTGATGCCGAAAGTCAGCGCTCCATCGAAAATCTCGAGGAGATTACCATCTATCCCGCAACGGAATTTGTTTTATCCGCAGCGGAAATTGAAGAGGGTATAGATAAGATTAATTCGGAACTTGAAAAGACTTGCAAGAAGTTTGAAAAAGACGAAAAATACGAGGAAGCAAAGAGACTGAAAGAGGGAGTGAACGAATTTGTGGAGACTTTGGAATATTCTCCGGCAAATGCTCCCATTGACAGCTTTATAGATTATTTCTGCAAAGAAACCGTTTCTTTTGCGGATTATTTTGATGCCGAAAATGCGGTGTTTTTTGTGGACGAACCCGCAAGAGTTAAGGACAGGCTAAAAGAAATCGAGGCGGAATATAAAGAAAGCGCCAAAAACAGGGCGGAAAAAGGCTATATTCTTCCGGGTCAGAAAAAACTTTTAATAGATAAATCAAAACTTTACGAAAAACTTAATTCTTCAAAGACCATTGCATTTACATCCTTGGATCAAAAATGCGAAGGCATTAAAGTGGCGGAAAAGTTCAGCATCAGCGCAAAAAATCTTAATACATACAACAGAAGCTACGAGCTTTTGCTTAAGGATTTAAAAAATTACAGAAAAAATGCTTTTAAGGTAGTGCTGATAGTAGATTCCAAAATAAGGGGGGAGCGTATTGCAAACGCCCTTATGGATGATGGTATAAATGCCTATTTTTCCGAAAGAGAAGATATTGAGCAAAACAAAGGCGAAGTATTGGTGCGCTTGGGCAGCCTTCGTCACGGTTTTGAATATCCTCTTATAAAATTTGTTGTCATCAGCGAAAGCGATGTTTGGGGCGAAAAGAAGAAGACAAAGAAAAAAAGAAGATATTCGGGAACCAAGCTTAACAGTTTTGCGGAACTTAGCATAGGCGATTATGTGGTGCATGAAAGCTACGGTCTCGGAATCTATCGCGGAATCGAAAAGGTTGAAAGCGATAATATAGCAAAAGATTATATTAAGATAGAGTATGCGGGTGGCGGCAATTTATTTATACCGGTCAGCCGTTTTGATGCAATTCAAAAATATGCAAGCGTAAATGCCAAAAAGCCGAAACTAAACAAGTTAGGCACAAAAGAATGGTCAAATACCAAAGCCAGAGTAAAAGCCGCAGTGGGAGACGTTGCGGCGGATTTGGTGCGTTTATATGCTGTCAGACAGATGCAGGTGGGTTATAAGTTTTCAAAGGATAGTGTTTGGCAGACGGAGTTTGAAGAACAATTCCAATTTGAAGAAACAAAAGATCAATTGGAGGCTATCGAAGATACAAAGCGCGATATGGAAAGCGCTAAAGTTATGGACAGGCTTATCTGCGGAGATGTGGGCTACGGAAAAACGGAAATTGCTATAAGGGCTGCTTTCAAGGCCGTGCAGGACGGAAAGCAGGTCGCTTTTTTGGTGCCTACAACTATTCTGGCTCAACAGCATTATAATACATTGGTGCAGAGGGTATCAAAATATCCGGTTAATGTTGGGCTTTTGTCCAGATTCAAGACTCAAGCGGAGCAAAAAAAGACGGTAGAGGCTTTGAAAAACGGACAAGTGGATATTGTTGTGGGAACTCACAGACTTTTGTCAAAAGATGTAAATTTCAAGGATTTGGGACTTTTAATAATCGATGAAGAGCAGCGATTCGGAGTAACACACAAAGAAAAAATAAAGCAGCTAAGAAAAAACGTGGATGTTTTAACCTTAAGTGCGACGCCGATTCCGAGAACTCTTCATATGAGCCTTGCGGGAATCAGAGACATGAGCATATTGGAAGAGGCGCCGGTGGACAGGGTGCCTATTCAGACCTATGTTTTGGAATATAACGAAGAAATGATAAGAGAGGCCATCAACAGAGAAATGGCAAGAGGCGGCCAGGTTTACTATGTCTATAACAGAGTAAACGGCATTATGGATGTGGAAGTTAAGCTTGAAAAGATGCTTCCGGACGCACGCATTGCCTATGCTCACGGACGCATGAACGAAAAAGAGTTGGAAGCCATAATGTATGACTTCATCAACGGAGAGATAGATATACTTGTGTCCACAAGTATTATAGAGACGGGCCTCGATATTTCCAATGTTAATACCATTATTATCCACGATGCGGAAAATTTCGGACTTTCTCAGCTGTATCAGCTAAGGGGAAGAGTGGGTCGAACCAACAGGACGGCCTATGCATTCCTTATGTATAGAAGAAACAAGCTTTTGAAAGAAGTGGCGGAAAAGCGTCTTCAAGCCATAAGAGAATACACGGATCTTGGAAGCGGCTTTAAAATCGCTTTAAGAGATCTGGAAATCAGAGGTGCGGGAAATATCCTGGGAAGCGAGCAAAGCGGACATATGGAAGCTGTGGGATATGATATGTATTGCAAGCTTTTAAACGAAGCCGTATCAAAACTTAAAGGAATCGAGCTCGGCGAGGAATACGAAACGGTGGTGGATATGCCTTTTGACGCTTATATTCCGGCTACTTATATAAAAAGCGAGCATCAAAAACTGGATATGTATAAGAAGATAGCCTGCATTGAGTCCATGGAAGAATATGAAGATATTCAAGATGAGCTTATGGACAGGTTCGGCGATTTGCCGAAAGCGGTAAAAAGCCTGATGGAAGTGGCGTTAATAAGAGCTGAAGCGAAAAAAAGATATATTACCGAAATATCCGGAGACAAGAATAAAATACTTGTAAAGATGTATAAAAATGCAAAAGTGAATGTGGAAAAGATTCCGGATTTAATAAAGGAAATGAAAGGCAGATTGACCTTTCATGCGGATGCGGCGCAACCATATTT
>CACZQX010000039.1 GCA_902783445.1 uncultured Lachnospiraceae bacterium | reverse complement strand
TATTCATATACCATTCTGTGTTAAGAAGTGTGATTATTGCGATTTTTTGTCGTTTCCGTGCGGGGATGAGAAGATTAGGGATAATTATTTGAGAGCCGTTATTAGACAACTTGACTATTACAGTGAGAATAGTTCGAAGTTTAAACATATTTCAAGCATTTTTATCGGGGGTGGTACGCCCTCATCTTTAAGCGAGGATGAGCTTGAAAAGCTGCTTTCGAATATTGCCGAGATTGTCAGTGAAGCGGGGAATGATTTAGATAATATCGAATTTACTATTGAATGCAATCCGGGTACTTTGAATGAATCCAAGCTTAGTATTATGCGCAAATACGGGGTTAACCGCTTAAGCCTGGGGCTTCAGTCCGCTAAAAATGAGGAACTTAAGTGTCTTGGCAGAATTCACACATTCGAGGATTTTCTTAAAAGTTTCAATATGGCAAGGGCTGCGGGATTTTCAAATATCAATGTGGATCTTATGAGTGCACTTCCGGGGCAAACTTTGGATAGTTGGAAAAGTACTTTGGAAGAAGTCGTTGCGTTGGATCCTGAGCATATTTCCGCTTACAGTTTAATTATCGAAGAGGGCACGCCCTTTTATGAACTTTATGGTGAAGATGCGGGCAGTGAAGCTGATTTGAAAGCGGAAGACCGCCTTCCCGACGAAGATACTGAGCGTGATATTTATCATTTTACAAAAACATTTTTGGCGGAGCATGGTTTTAAGCGCTACGAGATTTCAAACTATGCGAAGCCCGGCTTTGAATGCAAGCACAACTGCGGTTATTGGACCCGTGAGGACTATGCGGGAATTGGCCTTGGTGCTGCATCTCTTATGAATGACACACGCTACAACGAACTTGAAGATTTGGAAGAATATATTAATTCTTATCTTGAATCGGAATCCGGCCTTTATGCGGCGCATATCGAGCATTTGAAAGCATTTGACTGCATGGGTGAGTTTATGTTTTTGGGCCTTAGAATGATGCGGGGCGTAAGCATTGCTGATTTTAAGGATAAATTTAACAAGGACATTTACGATGTTTTCGGAAAGGCTATAAATACCTCCATCGACGAAGGGCTTTTGGAAACTTACGATAACGGCGACAAATTAAGACTCACCGACAGAGGAATCGATGTTAGCAATATTGTTTTTGCCAGATTTATTTGATTATTAAAAAAGCTAAGCATTTCACCTCAAACTTATGTAAACCAACATTTTAACTTGCAAAATAAGTTTATAATATGTTTTTTGAACAAAAAATCTTTCGGATTTATTCGAAGGATTTTTTTATTATCAATTTTTTGTTAACAATATTACAAAAATGTTAAATATTGCTCTGCAAAATTGAATTAAAGCATGAGCTATGTTAAAATTTGCATGAAATATTTTAAATAAAAGGAGAGAAAACCTATGAAAAGTAACTTTGGTAAAATGGGTTGGTGGATTATCATCTTTACGTTGTTAATCTACTTATTCAGTTGTGCGGTTCCTGATACTTTGAACGTACTTGTTCAGCCATTTGCTGAAAAATACGCTCCTGCTGTACAGAGCCCTGAACAGATTTTGATCTTTGCGGCAATCGGTGGTTTTGTTAGTATTCCGCTTTCACTTGTTGCAGGTCAGATTATTTCAAAAATCGGTGTTAAGATTCCTGCAATCGTTATGATTATCGGTCTTGCAGTACTCTGGGTACTTTACGGAGTAGCACCTTCTATGGGTTCATTTGCTGTAGTTGCAACATTAATCGTTGCATTATCAGACTCAGCAAACCTTGTTATCACACAGCAGTTAATGAACAACTGGTTCCCTAAGAAAAAAGGTATTGCACTCGGTTGGGCAACAATGGGTATGCCTCTTGACAGTGCAATCACAGTTTTGATTTTCCAGGCCCTTTTAACAACAAAAGGATTTATGGCTCCATTTATCTTCATGGGCATCGTATTCGTTGCTCTTGCTGTTATTATGGCATTGTTCGTTAAGTCACTTCCTGAACAGGCAGGTTGTTATCCTGATAACGAGCCAATTTCTGAAGAAGAAAGAAAAGCAAACCTCGAGTTCTTTGCAAACTACAAAACAGGTTTCCCTACAAGCGTAATGTTCAGAACAAAAGCTTTCTGGTTACTTGTTATCTCATTTGGTTTCATGTTCTTGGGTCTTGTAGGCGCTACATCACAGATGATTCCACGTATGGGAGCTGTTGGCGTTGATCAGCCACAGGCAGTACTTGCTCTTACAATCGCATCACTTATCGGTATCCCGGGATCAATCATTTGGGGTATTGTTGACCAGAAGATCGGTACAAAGAAAACAACCGTTATCTTTGCACTTCTTTGGGCAATAATGATGTTTGTAGGCGCAATCGGCGCAGGCGTTGTAAGCGTACCTATCACATATATCAGCGTTATTATGTTTGCTGCATTACTCGGAGGTCTCGGAAACCTTATGCCATCAATGTGTATCAGCGTTTTCGGTCGTTTCGACTTTGCGCAGGCTAACAAACTTTTGGTACCTTTCGTTGTAGGTATCAGAACACTTGCATTCATCCTTATTCCTGTAGTAAGCGGTATCGTAGGCGGAAACATGCAGATCGGTTACACAATCGTATTTATCGTATTCGGTATCCTTTCACTTATTGCTTTGTTCGCAGCTATGGCACTTCCTAAGGATTGCATCGGTAGAAAGAGCGCTGAAGAAGAATAAGATTCTTGCGACGGATAATTAAATAGAAATATACGAAAAGGCAACGTCTTATGGCGTTGCTTTTTTGCTGCTTTTATATCAAGAAAAAATTCTGTTTTCAAAGGCAACTGGTTATTGACAACTAACCGTTAGTAAGTGTAAACTAACTATATGAAAATTATTATCATTTAGGAATTGTTAATGGACTAAGTGTTATTAAATCATATTGGGAGCTTGAAGTGGAAAAAGATGTTATTGTCAAAAGACTTAAAAACAACGGATACAGAATGACTAATCAAAGGGCAATACTTTTGGATTTATTTTTGGCGGATTCCTCACAAAGCTGCAAGGAGCTTTATTATGAGGCAGCTAAGATTGATTCCTCCATTGGATTTTCTACGGTTTACAGGTTGATGAATTCCTTGGAAAGCGTAGGAGCCATAGAAAAGAACAGTACATATGTCTTAAACGAAGCGGAAGGGATATGTAACAACTCACATCACATTGACTATCATGAAATAATAGAATGCATTACTTGCGCTTTGGATGCGAAAGATGCCCGCACCGCAGGCCATTCCAAACGCGTCAGCGATATGTGTATGCAAACGGCTATAATTTTGGGGCTTGATGACTCGGAAGTGGAAAGAATACACATAGCCGCCCATCTTCATGATATAGGAAAAATCGGGGTTCCGGACAGTATTCTAAACAAGACCGGAAAGTTAACAAAGGAAGAATTTGAAATAATAAAAAAACATCCGGTAATCGGAGCCGAAATTCTTTCAAAATCCGAGCGTTTAAGAGATCTTAAAGAGTATGTGCTTCATCATCACGAGCGCTTTGACGGAAAAGG
>CACZQX010000038.1 GCA_902783445.1 uncultured Lachnospiraceae bacterium | reverse complement strand
CTCATTTATCCGATTGAATAGACGACTCCCGCATCTATTAAAGCATTTAAGGCACCCATAAATCCCGCAATTATGGTTAATGCAAAACGTATAACGACAATACCGCTGTATTCTTCAAATATCGTATTCATTACTATCATTCCTTCTTTCTTGTTAAAATTTCGAAATCATATCCGCCGAACCGATTCCGTTTAAGAAAATGCTTACAAAAAGGCTTAAATCCACAACAGTCTTGACAGTGGCAAAATAAAGAGGAAAAGCAATTATTTGTTTAAGGCTCGATATAACCGACTCATTTGCCCCTTTTGTGGCATTATCAAGCAACATATAATTTCTTTCCATAAGCGTTGTAAGCTGCTCTTTGCTCTCTTCGTTTCCAAGCTCCGATATGGAATACAAAAGTTTCATGGCGCTTGTAACTTCCGCAATGTCAAATTCTTTTAAGAAAGCATCGTAGGGTTCTATTGCTTCACTGTCTTCTTCAATGCCTTTTAAGAGCTCATATATGGCCTTTTTCAAAATAATGGGCGAAGAACTGTAAGAATTTTGCAAGCACATTTGAACCGTGTTATGACTTTTTTCCACAACTATTCCTCTTATCCACTCCGGAAATTCAAGCTTTATTTCTTTAACGCATCTGGCAAAAGCAGCCTTATATTTCAAGGATGATTTCTTATTTCTTTTTATGGAATCCATAACAAAATCATAATCTCTTAATATCTGCTTTTCGTTTTTTTCCATATCCAACCAAGAACTTTTAAAAGATGCTTGCAGCAAGACGTAAGAAAAAACGCAAGCAAGAAGAAAAATCAAGGATACAAGGGAATACAAAGGATTCTTTGTAATATCCACGTATTTACCGAAGAAAAGACTAAGAGTGCAAACCAAAGCCGCCAATACAACACCCACCGCATAATGAATCTTTATTTCACTCTTTTTCTTTTGATAAATGATTGTTCTGTCTATCCAAGCATTATTATCTTTTATGAGCAGGCCCAAAGCGCCCTTATAGTCTTTACTTCCTTCAACTTCCACGCTTATAAGAAATTTGTGAAGCTCTCTCATTCTTCGACATCCGTAATCTTTTTCGATTTTAAAAAATGCCTCTTCCCATATTGTTTTGTCTTCCGCCTCGGATATACCGTTTTCCAAGTATTCTATGGCTTCTCCGATAGATTTTTTCATCTTGCTTTTTGCCGTAACAAAATATGTATCTTTTAGACTTTCCAATATTTTTTCGCTTTTTAAAAATGAGGAACTCATCTGAATCAAGTAATCACTTACAAGTTTAAACTTTTTTGATTCTTTTATTAGACTTTCGTGAGCTTTTACTACAATGGGAACGGATAAAATCGATAAAATGCCCAGCATAAAAATATGCAGCGGACTTACCCTGTATAATATTCCAAAGGCAATACTTAAGGGAACCATAAGAGCGGATACAAGAATATTTTTCTTATTTGTCATATTCCCACCTTCCTTAACTTGGATTTAATACCCCAAAGCGCATTTTCGTTTAATTTTTCCGATATATCTTTGTTAAAGACTTCCCTGGCAAAGTTTTCATACCTTCCCTTGTTTTCATCATATTCTCGTGAAAAAACCACAATTTGAGATATTCTTCGGCTGATTCCCAAACTACTTAAAGACGCCTCAACCATTATGCCTATATCCAAATGATTGTGTAGAATGTTTATAAAACGCTCATTTGAAAGATCTCCGGCCATGGCGGCCATTCTGTCGGGAATAGACTTGGCATCATCCGTATGAATGGTGGTTAAGATATGGCAACCGTCGCATATGCCTTTGATAAGCTCATTTACTTCCTCTCCTCTTGCTTCCGAAAGAAGAGTCCATTTGGCGTTATGTCTTAAACTTCCCTTGATTGCTTCTTCAAAGCTTAAGTTTTTCCCCACTCGAATCTCCACACAGTCTTTTTCGGGATTTACCATTGAATAATGAATTTCGAAACTATCCTCAATAGTCACGGCTCTTTCGTTAGCCGGTATAAATTTGCTTAAGAATTTTAGAAGTTCGGTCTTTCCGGCCCCGGGAAGACCTCCGATTACGATATTACAATGAGCTTTTATTGCCTCCTTCAGAAAATTGATTGTTTCTTTGCTGCAATAATTTGTTTCAAGCATTGTTTTTTCGCTTATTCTGCACTCGGGTGGAAGCTTTCTTATTGCGATGCTGTCATTTCCCGCCAATACGCTTTCGTGATAAATAGATATTCTGAGTTTGTCCGTTTGTGCCTCAAGTAAAGGGCTTTCTTTATTAAAATGTGTCTTCACCATGTTTGCGAAGCGATTGGAAATATCCTTTACAAATTTGGAACTAAGCTTTAAATCCGACTTATATACGCCCTTTTTTAAATCGCTTATCCACAAGTCTTTGCCGTTCCAATTGATGTCGGTAACGTTATCGTCGTCAATAAACTCGTCAATTTCATCGAGACATACGCTGTCTAATCTGATGTCCATATTCTAATCCCCCATATTTTTTTCTCCTGCCATTTGCTCCACCACATAGTTTTGTAAGTTGTCCGTTAATGAAGCAGAATTGCTTTTTACACCCACGGAAACGGCGTAAATAATAGCAATAACAATAATTATGCCTAAAACCGCGGCAATTATTTTTCCGTAATGATTAAAAATTTGGTCCATAATATCCTCCTGTTAATTCTTTAAAAATTAGATTGCGAAATGTTTCCTT
>CACZQX010000037.1 GCA_902783445.1 uncultured Lachnospiraceae bacterium | reverse complement strand
AGTGGGGTGATTGCTATGAAATTTAAATATGTAAGAATTCAGGGGCGCGAAAAAGCCGTAAATACAAACTGGGGAAAAGGTATTTTCAGTATGTGCATGCAGATGATTCAAGATGAGGTTATGGATGAGGAAGACAGAGACTTATTTCTTGAAATAGATAAGTGGTTTTCGGAAATTTTACCTTATCCGCCACAGTGTAAAAACCAGGAAAAGGTTATTTGCTATTTCAAAACCGAGAATACGGAAGAAATGATGAAGCTTATTAACCCCGCAATGTGGCTTTTGGAGCGTTATAATCATCCATATTACGTAGTATATACAAATTTTCCGGGTGAAATAGTTTATGAGGACGAATTCCAGGTGGTTGTAAAGGTAGATGATAACGAAGTCATAGAAGATTTACAGCCTTCATGGTCGCCAAAGGATGAATAAGAGGCTTTTAGGAGGAGAAAATGTATTGTAGTAATTGCGGAAAAGAAATAGATGCGGGCGCTAAATTTTGTCCCGAATGCGGAACAAAGATAGAACAAAATCCGGAAGAGCAAAAAGCGGAAGTTGTTGAACAAGCTTATAATGAATCAAGTCAACAAAGCCCGGAAGCGGTAAAAAGCAATAAGGCTGCGGAAGATAACATAGAATTCAGCCAAGGCTATACGGATATGAGCAAGGAGCTACCTAAAAACATGAAGGCGGGCGGAGCAAAGAAGAAACTAAAGCTTTTGCTTGTAATCGTAATAATAATTGCTGTTGCAATATTGCTTCTTTTGGGGCTTTTCTTCGGAGGTTCCGAATCCGGAAGAATCAAGCAAGTTAAAAATGCTTTAAAAGGAAGTTGGGAAGCATCTTACGAATATAAAGGCAAGCTCATGACAGATGAGCTGGAATTCTTCTTGGAAGATGGCGAAAAGGCCCTTTCGACCGCAGGAGCTATTTATAAGAGCGCGGATAAAGAAGATGACAGTTTGAAGTCATCCGAAATCGAGGGCGTTGTTAAGATAGAAGAAACTGCGGAATATTCGGGAAGCATAACCATAGATAATGATGAAATAGGGGGAACCTTCGGTACACTTGTAGTCAACTATTCTTATGAGCCGAGTACAAAAGAACTTAAGCTTAGTCTTAAGAGTTATTGGCCGTCAAAAAATGTTGATGAGTTTTCATATAATTTAAAAAATGCCGGAAAAATAACATACGAAAAAATGGATTAATTATTATTTGTTTTTTGTCTTTTGATTTGTTATAATACCGAATTGGGAATGATAATAATATGAGGTTGGGTTATGAAACAATTTAAAAGACTTAAAAACAAAGGGATATCCTTGCGGATGACCCATTTGATTATGGTTGCTTTGGCAATTATAATTGCAGCGATTCTGGTGTTTCAAACATATGAAGCATCTTATATTTATTCAAATTTATCAAAAGCGACAAATGAATATTTATCTTTGCAAAAATCGGCAAGCGGTCTTATGGACGGCTCGGATTATTTGACCGGAGAGGTTCAGGATTTTACGGTAACGACGGATTCTTCACATATGGAGAATTATTTTACCGAGGCTAATATTACAAAAAGCCGCGAAAAAGCAATGGCAGCGGTAGAGGAGATGGCGGGAGAAACGCAGGCTTTTAAAGATTTGCAAAAGGCCATGGAAGAATCCGTTGCGCTTATGAACACAGAGTTTTACGCCATGAGACTTGTAGTGGAGGCAAAATCCATCAGTGATTATCCCGAAGAGTTAAAGGCCGTAGCTTTAAGCCAGAAGGATATGAACCTCACGGATAGTGAAAAAATCGAAAAAGCTCAGACAATTGTTCATGACGTGGATTATTATAATGTTAAAAGCATTATAAGAGATAATATGAACAAGTGCTTGAATGATTTGGAAAAGACAGCTTATGCAAAGCAGACAAGCCTTGATAAGGCAATGAATCAAAAAATAAAGCTTATTATAGCTTGGATAATTGTTTTAATTGTCGGTATTTTTGTATTTGCATTGTTGCTTTCTCTTTTGGGAATAAATCCTTTGGTTAAGAGTGTTAAAAAATTAAGGACAGACGGTGAATTGCCGGTAGAAGGCGCCAAGGAGTTTCGATATTTGGCTCATGTTTATAATGGGCTTTACAACGATGTTAAGAGAAATATGGAAAATCTTAACTATAAAGCATCTCACGATAAGCTTACGGGTCTTTACAACAGAGCGGGATATGACGTGTTGAAGTCAAATTTGGATTACAAAAATACCGCAATAATGATGATTGATGCCGATCACTTCAAGGAGATTAACGATTCTCATGGTCATGATGTGGGAGACCAAGTTTTGCAGCGCATTGCAAAAGTGTTAAAAGATACCTTTAGACAGGATGATTATATTTGCCGAATCGGCGGCGACGAATTCGTTGTATTCATGGTAAATATCGAAGAAGAATGCAAGGATCTTATAAAAACGAAAACAGAGCTTATAAACGAGGCCCTTACAAAGGATGACAGCCACTTGCCATCCATTACAATCAGTGCCGGAGCGGTATTCGGAAAGAATGAAGAAGATCCGGATGTTATGATGAAACATGTGGATAAGGCCCTTTATGAAAGAAAAGAAAAGGGTCGAAAGGGCGTTAGTTTTTATAATCCAAATATAGAATAGCTTGAAAGCGATGGTTTAAGAAAACCGTCGCTTGTTTTTTATGTTAACAAAGTTTTCAAAATATTTACAAAATTGTCATAGTATTGTGACAATTTTTCTGATATAGAAAAAATGTATTATTGGCATTATGTAAATTATAAAGATATATATTTTATGGACCATAGGGGGTATGGTTATGTTAATGGCAAAGAGAAAGGTATTTATAACAACGGCAGTAATAATCGCAATATCGGCAATACTTCTGATTTTCAGCATTGCGCTTTTTAAGGCGGAAAATGAAATCAGTATTTCGAATGCCCAAATAACGCTTGTATCAGATGAAAATAAGAATGAATAAGAGTATTTAAAATTAAAAGCCGCGGCAAAAGTCGCGGCTTTTAAAATTCACAAAAAATTGTTTTTTTTATTACACAAGCTATGTTAAAATCATATTATCCAAACGAAAGCAATGATTTTTATTTAAGGAAGGAGACAAAATATGGCAAACAAATATGCAGGAACACAGACAGAAAAGAATTTAATGGCAGCATTTGCGGGTGAATCCGAGGCACGTAACAAATACACATACTTTGCTTCGAAGGCAAAAAAAGAAGGTTTTGAGCAGATTTCATCACTCTTTTTAAAGACCGCCGATAATGAAAAAGAGCATGCAAAAATGTGGTTCAAAGAACTTGAAGGCATTGGAGATACAGCACAAAACTTAGGCGCAGCGGCAGCAGGCGAAAACTACGAATGGACGGATATGTATGCAGGTTTCGCAAAAACAGCTGAAGAGGAAGGTTTCCCTGAACTTGCCGCTAAGTTTAGAATGGTAGCGGAAATCGAGAAGAAACACGAGGAAAGATACCGCGCACTTCTTAAAAACGTTGAAGCTCAGGAAGTATTTAAAAAGAGCGAAGTTAAAGTCTGGGAATGCCGCAACTGCGGACATATCGTTGTTGGAACGGCAGCACCGGATGTTTGTCCGGTATGTAATCATCCACAGGCATACTTTGAAGTACATGCAGAGAATTATTAATTTATTTTTAATAAGTGATATTATAGACAGTTGCTGCAGTTTGCAGCAACTGTTTTTCTCTAAGCCGCATAAACACTGAGGTTATTTTTTTGAGGTTTATACCTT
>CACZQX010000036.1 GCA_902783445.1 uncultured Lachnospiraceae bacterium | reverse complement strand
GTCTTTAACTATAACGGCTCCAACCATGGGATTTGGATTAACACGTCCCTCTCCCAATCTTGCAATTTCAATTGCCCTTCTCATATATTTTTCTTCAATCATTGCTCCTGCCTCCAAGGGTTTTATCCCACATAACGCAAAAAGCCCCAAGCTTAATGCTCAGGGCTAAAAAACACAAACATATTAAGATTAAATAAAAAGCTCCGGAATGTAACACAATCCAGAGCAATAACCATCAAAATAAGTTTCACGATCTTCTTTCATCCAGACTTTACTGTCGGCTTCGGAATCACACCGAATCATGCCTTGCGGCTCGTGGGCTATACCACCGGTAGGGACTTGCACCCTGCCCTGAAGATATTTATTTGTTGTGACAAGTATAGAATGATGTACAATTCTTGTCAATATTTTTGGAATAAAAAAAATATAAATAAATTTTATGAGCTGATAAACCGGACCTGCAAGTCTTAAAAATACATAGCATATTACTCTGTTTTACATTATAATGATATTTGAAAACAAGCAGGGCTAAAGCCTTTAAGTTTAGAAAGTCCTGCATTGATAAAAAAGGGAACGAGACATATTATGAAAAGCAAAAAATTTATGTATTTAACCGAGTTCTTCGCGGGCATGGGTATTATGGCGGTGGAACTTGGCGCAAGCAGGCTCTTGGCGCCTTATTTTTCCTCATCACAAATTGTATGGACCATCATAATCGCCGTTATTATGATAGCCATGGCTTTGGGTAATGTAATAGGCGGACGAAGCGCTGATAAAAATCCCGACCCCGCAAAGCTTTACAAAAGATTGCTTATTGCCGGAGTGTGGATTGCGGCAATTCCGGTTTTGGGAAAATATGTGGTAATAGCAATCTCGGGACTCTTGGTTATTACAGTCAGCCACAATCTGCTTATTATCGCAGCTCTTTTAAGTTGCCTGATTATATTTGTTTATCCATGTTTCTTACTGGGAACCGTTACACCTTCTCTTGTTAAATACACCGTGGAGAAGCTCGATAACAACGGAAGCATTGTGGGAAAATTGGGGGCCGCAAATACCATCGGCAGCATTATCGGTACCTTCCTTCCCACATTTATCACAATACCCGCGGTGGGAACAAGTATAACATTTCTTATTTTTTCCGGAATGTTAATTGTTTTGGCTCTTATCTATTTCATTTTTGTAAAGAAAAACATAGTAGGCTGCGTTATAGCCGCCATACTTTACATTATCTGCATAATTCTTGGCAATAAAGACAGCTTTGCCTTTTGGGAAAAAAGCTTAGCCTACGAAGGCGAATCAATCTACAACTATTTGCAAGTTAAGGATGATGACTACAGCACAATTTTATCCACAAACGTTCTTTTCGGCGTTCAATCAATCACCATAAAGGACGGCAGTTTAACCGGAATGTATTATGACTACGCCATGGCTGCACCGGTTCTTGCAAATCAACTTGATAATTCCTCCGACAACAAAAATTACGAGGATATGGATGTTCTTGTTTTGGGCATGGGAACAGGTACTTTTGCAAGGCAATGCAAAAACTATCTTGGTGATATGAATATCGAAGGCGTAGAAATTGACAACAAAATCACGGATCTTGCCCACGAATATTTCCGACTTAGTGAAGATATTCCCGTTACTACCTATGATGGCAGAGCATTTTTAAATGTAAACGATAAAAAATACGATGTTATTATGGTTGATGCTTACCAAGATATTACCATTCCTTTCCAAATGTCTTCATCCGAGTTTTTCAATCTTGTAAAAAGCCACTTGAAGGATAACGGAGTTATGGTTGTTAACATCAATATGCGTATAGGCGGAGCCGGAAGCATTAACGAATATCTCTCCGACACCATTGCCTCCGTATTTGACAACGTGTACAGCTATGACTGTCAGGGAAGCACCAATAAAGAAATTTTCGCATCGGACAAGGACATAAGTTCAGTTGTTCTTAAAGACGGAATAGATAATGTTAAAAGCAAAAAGCTTGCAAATCTGCTGACAAAGCTTGCAAACAATTATGATTACTATGAAGGCGGCAACCACATATTTACGGATGACAAGGCTCCCGTTGAGCTTTTGGGCATGGAAGCTGTTGATGAAATAATCAAAGAAGAAATCGGTTATTACAAGGACATTGTTGATAAAGAAGGAATAGGCGGATTGTTGAAATAATTTTTTTCAAACAAATAAAAAAGCTTGCGAAATTCACTTAAGATGATTTCGCAAGCTTTTATTTTTAAAATTATTATTTATTTACCTGAGCTCTTACCGCACTGATTGCAATATTTCCAACAAGTTCGCTTACAGGAGCACTTCTTGAGCAGTCGCAAACTATCTTCTTAAAGCCCTGAAGTATAGGACCGTATGCATCTGCCTTACCGAAAAGCTGTAAAAGTTTAACACCGATGTTACCAACGTTTAAGTCAGGCCAAATAAGGATATTTGCCTTACCGGCAACATCACTTTCGCGGTTAACTTTTTTCTGAGCGATCTTAGGAACGATTGCCGCATCAAGCTGGAATTCTCCGTCGATTTTGTATTCAGGTCTCATTTTGTGAGCAATTTCGATTGCATTTCTTACTTTATCAACAAGATCGCTTTCCGCACTTCCGCATGTTGAATATGAAAGCATTGCACATCTTGGCTCCCAACCGAGTAAATCTTTTGCAGTATCGCAAGCTGAAACGGCAATACTTGCAAGGTCTTCCGAATCAGGATTTACGCAAACGGCGCTATCGCCGATAATAAGCATGTTTCCTTCGCTTCCTTCATAGCCCGGGATTTCGGAAATACCAACAGATGAAACCGTTGAAACTCCTTCTTTAAGACCGATAACCATCTGACCTGCCCAAAGCACGTCACCCGTTGAGTGGCTTAAGCCCGCAAACATAACATCGGCTTCTCCCACTGCCTGTAAGAAAAGTGCTACATACATCGGATCTTTAGCTTTACGTTTTACGGCTTTTGCGCTCATTTCAGGATTGATTTTGGAATATCTCTCTCCAAGGTCTTCGATTAAAGCCTCATCTCCCGCATCTTTTACTAAAAATCCGTCAAGGCTTATTCCGTACTCTTTGGAATATTTTTCGATATCTTCCATTTTGCCTACCATCATCGGTTTGCAAATGCCTTCATCAAGGCACTGTTTTGCGGCCTGCCAGATTTTTTCTTCTTCAACTTCCGGAAAAGCCACTATCTGAACATCTTTTTTTGCTTTTGCATAGATTTCTTCCATTATGTTACTCATGTTCTAATTCTCCTTTATATTTTTTATTATCCGTCCTATAAAATAGGCGGAAGAATAATTCTCCCGCCCAAAAATTCGCCAATTATTCAGCCAATGCCGGAGACTAGCATTCAACAAGGTTCATGATGAAGTCAGCTGCTTCTCCGATTGTTTTTTTACGTTTGAATTCCATGTAAGGAATTTCAACGTCGCATCCATCTTCAAGAACGTTAATCATCTGTGAATAGTTAGATGATTTTAAGTTTAAGTCAGCAAATGCTGTTGCTTCTGTATAATCTCCGTCACCTGCGTATGCTTTAACTCTTTCGATGATTGCTGCTACGATTTCTTCTCTTGTTTCCATTACTGTACCTCCTGATTTTTGGCTTTCAGCCTTATTTTTATCTTAAATTATATTCAACACCTATGTGTTATCTGATGTAATTCATTATATTAAAAGCCTTTATTCATTTCATTAAAGCAGGTCACTATATTTTTAGAAAAATCATTTTATTTTTTGTGCTGCAACACAATTGATTTTAGAATTGACTCGGATTTTTCACTATCCTTTTCTCCTCTAATCTTGTAGTTTATCAGTAAATATGGTAGACTTATATCAATCTGATTGGCTAAGGATGTTTAGTAATATCACACTATAAACCGTATATTTTTAGCAAAATCATATTGCATAAATTCAATAAATAAATGTATGCGGTTCCGATCGGACAAAAAAGAGGTTTTATATGACACATTTAACGGTACAATACCCTTCGATTTGCATGGGTACAAATATGAATTTTCACGTTCTTTTGCCGAAAGTTCGTCCGGGGGTATTCGAAAACGAATATGTTCCACCAAGCAAAGATTTTCCCGTGTTATACCTATTGCACGGCGCCTTCGACGACGGATTTACTTGGATAAAAAGAACCAACATTTGCGAACTTGTAGACACTTACGGAATAGCCGTTGTGTTGCCGGATGCGGGCAATTCATTTTATATAAACGCAGAACACGGCTACCCGTTTTTCAGCTATCTTACGGAAGAGCTTTACGAATACGTTCAAGAGATTTTCCCGGTTACAAAAGACCCGAAGAAAACCTTTATAGGCGGTTGCTCCATGGGCGGTTACGGTTCATTAAACGCAGTACTTAAAACAACAAACAAATATTCCAAAGCCGTATTGTTCAGCAGTGCGGTAAGCCTTAGAGCTTCGGCTATTTTTGTAAACGGTTTCAACGGTCATATGCCTACGGAATTATGCGACAGAAAAGCCGTTAAGACTTCCGATTTCAATCCATTGTATGTATTGGAGCAAGAATCATTTATATGCGATCCAAAGGACATATCCCTTTACCTGGCTTGCGGCGATAAGGATTTCACCAGATCCGATAACGAAAAATTAGTTTCTCTTTTAAGAGAAAAGGGCTTCGATCTTGTGGATTTATTGGATGAAGGCGATCATCTTTGGGGATACTGGGATGCACATTTGGAAGATGCACTCAAATGGCTGTTGGATAAATAATTGTAACAATCGACAAGGTTTTAATTAAGATATGATTTTCGGAATCGGAACGGATACTTTTGATATTAAGAGATTTTTAAATATGGCTAATGACAAAGTCGGCTTTGAATCTTTCCTAAAACACAGTTATACGGAAAAAGAAAAGAGCCTTTCTTTTGCGGATTTCAAAAAAGGCTTATTATATAAGAATTCCGACTTTGAAGATATTATCTTGCAATCTCTTCCCGATGTTGACGATAGAATGCTTAGTCTTGCTTGCTTGTTTTGTGCAAAAGAGGCGGTTTTTAAATCTTTAAATCTATCGTCAAACACACTCTTTCATTGGAAAGATATTGAAATATTGCCAAATGACATTGCATGCTACACAATCAATTTATCCGGACTTTTAAAAGATCATGCCGAAAAATGCAAAATCAAATCCATCAAAGTTGATATTTCAATAGACGATAATACCATATTATCGGGGGCGGTTACGGAAATTTAATTGCATAAGCAATTTTATAAATAATAAAAAGGTATAACCTTATATATAGGAGGAGAAGAATATGGAAACAAGACCTTATGTTTCATGGGAATTAATGAATTCTTTTTTAATTGACGCATTTAAAGGCTATGGGGTGCCGGAAGAAGATGCTAAGATTTGCGCCGACGTTTTGCTTGAAAGCGACAGACGAGGCATAGAAAGTCACGGATGCAATAGATTCAAACCTATTTACATCGACAGAATCGTTGCCGGCATTCAAAATCCGGTTACAAAAATCGACGTATTAAAGGAAACCCCAACAACCGCTGTTTTGGATGCTAACGACGGCATGGGCATGGTTGCTTCATACAAAGCCATGAATATGGCAATTAAAAAAGCAGGACGAAACGGAATGGCAATGGTTACCGTAAGGAACTCAACACATTACGGAATAGCCGGTTATTGGGTTACAATGGCAACAAAAGCCGGAATGATCGGTATGACCGGCACCAATGCAAGACCTTCCATCGCTCCGACATTCGGCGTTGAAAATATGTTGGGAACCAACCCTCTTACGGTAGGATTCCCGACAGATGAAGATTTCCCGTTTGTTATTGACTGCGCAACATCCATTACACAGCGTGGTAAAATCGAATACTACGCTCGTTCCGGTAAAGATACTCCGGCCGGCATGGTTATCGGTCGCGACGGCAGCGCAATGACAGACAGCAATCAGATACTCAAAGATTTAACAAGCGGAAATGCCGCTCTCGCACCTCTCGGAGGAATAGGCGAAGAGCTTGCCGGTTACAAAGGATACGGTTATGCTACCGTAGTTGAAGTGCTTTCGGCCGCATTATCGGCAGGTCATTTCCTTAAATATCTTACAGGTAAGGATGAAGCAGGCAATCAAAGACCTTACGGCCTCGGTCATTTCTTCATTGTTATCGACCCTGAAGCTTTTATGGGAACAAAAAGTTTTAAGAAAACCTGCGGTGATATTTTACGCGAACTTCGTGCTTCCGAAAAAGCACCGGGACAGGAACGCATTTATACCGCCGGCGAAAAAGAATATCTCGTTTGGTTGGATCGTAAAGACAAAGGCGTCCCTGTGGGAGAAGCGGTACAAAAAGAGATTATCGCCGTAAGAGACGCATTGAATTTGGATTACAAATTCCCATTTGAATAAAAACAAAAAGGAAGGGCAGTTAAACTGCCCTTTTATATTTCTCACCGATAGTAAACGGTAGTATTTTCTTTAACAATAAATTTACAATTAAGCTAAGCACTATGCTGACTGCAACCGCAAGCAAGCTTATCATTATTTCCGTCACAATGTTACTGCTCATAAGCAAATCCGATATACGCCCCATCTTCGTTTGGAAAAGCACAATGATCAGCTTGTGAAATATAAGTATCCCCATTGTATTTCTTCCGATATACTCAAGCCATGCGCAAGACTTGACTTTCACGGATATGGCAAATACGCCCAAAGCCATTGTAATCCCCGATAGGATGCAAAGCAGCAAATTTCCGTAAACATAATCAATGCACATAACAATGGAGTTTGCAAGAATCGATGCGGCTCCGAAGGCAAACATGGATACCATAAATAATGGATTTGCAAAAATCTTTTTATCAGCATAATCAATACTTTTAAGTATCCAACCGAAATAAAAGAATATTCCCATTACCAATGCCGTGTTTATTCCCCAAGGAAGCTGTATTTTAAGGCAATATGTCACAAGAAAAGCAACAGCGATTATAGGAATAAACAGAATGTATTTCGTTGCCCCATTTCTTTTAAATAATCCAATAAGCTTAATTACAAAATAATATATTATTTCCATGCTAAATAGCGCCGGCAAAAACCACAAAGAACTGTTTTGTTTCAGTGCTTCCATATTGCCGTTTCCGTATAGGACATTCAAAAGCATTTCCTTAAGATTAAAGGATGATGACACACCCACGCTTTCTCCCACGCCGGAGCCGAAAGCAAAATAAGGAATAAGGAACAAAAATGCCCATATAAAATACGGCAGCATAATTCTTAAAAGCTTTTTCTTTAAAAATGCCCAAAAGCTTAAATTGTCAACTTTAAAGCTATATCCCGATATAACGAAGAACAAAGCAACATGAAAGCCGTAAAGCATTTTAAATATATAATAACAATGTTCGCTGTGGACAAGAGTGTGCCCCACAACAATAAATATAATCGCCAGAGCTCTTGCTATGTCCAGATATCTTTCTCTCTTCAAATTTCTCCCTCGCATTTAAGCATTCTTTCAGTCATGTATTATATCATAATTGCATATAACAATGCCATATTATATAGCTGTTAAGGAAGCAATAAAAAAATGATAGAAAAATCTATCATTTCAGATAATAAGCCAACAAACAAAAATGCTGACTGCCAAGCCC
>CACZQX010000035.1 GCA_902783445.1 uncultured Lachnospiraceae bacterium | reverse complement strand
TCAGGCCGTTTCCCTTATTTTTTACAAGGTATTCGAATACCAATTCTCTTTGTTTTGTTTTGTAAACTTTTCCCGTGTTCATATTTTGTCTCCGCAAACAAATATATCTTTTAGCATAACAAAGTCATTTCTTGTTGTCCTACTTATTGGACTTTTGTTTTTGTATACTCCTATCAAGTTAAGAAATTAAGTGAATTTATTAATTCCTAATTTTTAGGACATCAAACGAAAAGCAATCAAAAAGGAGTATCAATTATGAAAAAAACAACTAAATCAATTTCAAAATTCAACCACATGGAAGTTTTCGCAGCAATCACAGGCATCGCCATAATCATTGCTGGCTGTGTGCTTCCAAACTAATGCTTATTATAATTTAACTCAAGCTTTATTCCATATCATTTTAACACATAATCAAAAAAGAATCAGCCGCCTTTAGCTTCCAAAACAAAAAACAGACATTGCAACTTAAGCTTCAATGCCTGTTTTTATTTTAGTTTGCTATCTATAATTTTGGGGCCGTTTAATTAAAATTATTCGGATATTTCTTTTTTATTTTTATAAATCACAATCAAAACTCCCGCTGCCAAAAATCCCGCTGCAACCACTATCCAACTAGTCACGCCGTAATCACCTGTTTGCGGTGTTGCGCTTACATCTTCATATACAAGAGCATATGTTGAATAGCTGTCGGAGTAGCTGTTAATATATCCGTCTGCAACCTGAGCCGGAAGCTTTGTTGCCACGCCGTCATGCACTCTTATAAGACTGAACACTCGCTCGTATCCATCTGCCACTGCAGGCAGATTTTCCGGTACCGGAAGTTTTATAAGTACGCCATCATTAAACTTGGTTATATATCCTTTAAGCTCTCCGTCAATGCTGACTCTCACCTTAATATCGTAGAATCCCACAAGCTTTGTATTGCCATCCATAGCCGCTTCTACCTTTGCGGCATCTTCTTTTATATCATCTTTTGTAAGCGGAGTAACCGTCATGGAAACATCTATATCCAGGCCGTCATTTGCTGCTGCAAGTATTGCCTCGGCAAGCTCAGGACTTACCCCAACAGGTGTTTCTCCATGTAATATTTCCTTTATAATATCTTGCATAGCTTCTGTAAGAGATGTATTGCCTTCATCATTATTAACCGCAGGAAGGGCTTTTATTTCAACAAAATCTTCTGTAAAAAGCAAGCCGTTCTTGCTTCCTTCTTCGTAAGTAATTTGCTGCGCCGGACTATAGTAATATCCTTCGGCTAACAAAAAATCCAACGCATCATTTCCGTAGCTTTCCTTTGCCAAATCCTTATGAAATACATATGTAATTCCGGCTTGTATATTGTCTTCCAAAGTTCCGTAAGCTCTATATCTACCACCGGATAACACAACATTAGGAATATTAGGATAATCGTCGGAAAAGATTGTAAGACCTCCGTCATGTCCTATAAATTCTCCTCCGTTTATTTCAGCATATCCTACATCATCAAAAACCACAGCATCTGAAACATTGCCGCCTATAAATGTTCCGCCGTTTATTATAACCGATGAAGGGTGATTTAAATCAGGCAAAGCATAAAGAGCATTTATATATCCGTATTCATCTTCACGCAGGTTTTTCACATAAATATCATTTATGGTTAATTGTACGTTGCGAACGTCTATTACCGGATCTTCAAAATATATCGGTGCGCCCTCGAAATGCCCGCCATTAATTTCAACTACTGCCAGGCCATCATCCGAATCCAATTCCACTTTATAATTAAATGCTCCGTCGTTTATAATCAAATCGTCATTACTACACAGAGCTTGATTAAACACACCGCCATTAATAACCGTGTCGTAATTCAAATATACAGTTCTGTTAAACGTACCACTATTTATGGTCGTTTTTATATCGGATAACACAATATCATCAAAACATCCGCCATTTATAGTAATGTTGAATAAAGAATCCACGTCATAATCGGTATCGGAATATTCATTTGCATCGGCGGTCTTTATTCTTCCTTTATATATGCCGCTTTCTATTTCTACACTTCCGTATGCGAGCAAAGCAACACATTTGGGATCGGTTACAATACTGTCGGTTGTCGGAACTTTTGTTGTATCAATCGTACCGGTTGATGCTGCGCTGCTATCCTTTACAACAAGCCTGCAATTCGCACATGTAACCACTCCGTAGTAATAGTATTCTTTATAGTCATCTTCTTCTTCGTAATCATCATCTGACACCGGAATTTCTTTTCTTAAATAAGTAGTATGATCCAACGTAAAGCCGTTCAAATCCAATGTTACGGTTTCATAAGGCTTATCCGGATCGCTATCGACTCTGAAAAGCAAGACTTCACCATCCAATGTAATATTTTCGTCGAGGATGTATGTTGCAGCTTCATATAACCCGTAAATGCCGTTACCTTCCGCCCCTTCTTCTGAAGCAGGAAAATACTCAATGCCATTCATAGGTGTATTAGGATTAGACTTAGCCTGGGCTAAAATCGCATTTGACAAATGAATGGTTTCCGGAACCTCATCTGCTTTTGTACTTATCGGCAGCAATGTTATAGCCATTAAAGCAGCCAAAATGACAGCCACCGCCGAAAGTATTCGTGATTTTTTTCCTTTGTTTAAAATTCTTTCCATCTCTTCACCCCTCATGATAGTTTTATATTCTATACAACATAAATATTATCCACTATTTGTGTGAATTGGGAATTTTCTGTTTGTAAACTTTTTGTAAATATAACACCAAACTATTGGATGAAAAGCATAAAATCCGTTTGACAAGCATCGGCAGTTATGATATAAATAATAGCGGACGCTAAAGGGGCGTAGTTAAACGGCTTAACATCGGTCTCCAAAACCGCCGAAGAGGGTTCGACTCCTTCCGCCCCTGTTACTAAAAAAACTGAGCATTTCGCTCAGTTTTTTCTTGTTCAATCTTTTTCCATAATTGACTTTATACGGTATTTATTCAACCGTCACTTTACCACTCTTGCTGTTTATATGTTCGTTCAAATACTCCAAGGATACTTTTTTATATTCTCCTTCTGCCAAATCCGAAGGAAGCATAAGACCTCCTATAGCTACTCTTTTAAGGCGCATTACCTTGCCGCCCACTGCTGCCACCATTCGTTTCACCTGATGATATCGACCTTCCGTAATCGTAATTTCGGCAAAACTTAGTATCTTTCTGTCGCTTTCGGGCGAACCTTTTATATCCGATTTATCATTCGGCTTACAAAAAAACCAACAAAGTTTTTCATCATATTCAATAAGCTTAAGCTTTGCGCTCTTGCATGGCTTATCATCTCCGATATCTATGCCTGTTTCAAAAAGTTTTTGCGCATCACTTCTAAGTTCGCCTTCAATAACGGCAAAATAAGTCTTTGGCACGTGGCTTTTCGGCGACATAAGCTTGTGGTTTAACCCTCCGTCGTTTGTGATAATCAAAAGCCCCGTGGTGTCCTTATCAAGTCTGCCTACCGGAGACAAATCAGCTCTTTTGTCTTCTATCAAATCCATGACGGTTCTATCTTTATCGTCTGACCTTGCGGTTACAAAACCTTCCGGTTTGTTTAAAATATAGTAAACATACTTTTCAAAGGCAATTATTTCGCCCTTGTACTCAACCGTTGCCTTTTTTTCGTCAATTCTAAAGTCCGACTCTTTAACAATCTTACCGTCAACCTTAACCAATCCTTTTTTTATATCCTGTTTAATTTCACTTCGACTCTTTAGTCCAAGTTCCGAAAAAAATTTATCTATTCTCATCATATAAGTCATTTCCCCAAATCACTGTCCTTAATAAAACAACAACTGCAAAACTATAATTACCGTCTCAGCCCATCCACAAGACTTAAGTATTCCTCAGGTTTTTTGGACATAAGAATTTTTCTTATCGCCTTGTCATCATCAAAATTAGTTCCAAAGTAAAACCACAGCTCTTTCATTTTAAAAACAACATCCTTTTCTCCTGACATCTCTTCAAGATAGTCTTTATACAGGGCATCGTGAAATTTAAAGATTTCCTCTTTTGATATACTTTTACTAATTTCTCCTTTAGTTATTTTTTCTTTTATTTCCAGGGCAAGTCTTGGATTTTTCAATAATCCCCTGCCTAACATAAGTCCATTTAAATCCGGATATTTTTCCATTATTTCGATATCTTCCGAAAATGTGGAAACATCGCCGTTGTAGCACACGGGACAATTTGATTTTTCATAGGTATAATCAAACATATCCATATGCACCTTTCCCTTATACAGCTCCACTTTTACCCTTGGATGAACTATCAGTTCCGAAATCGGATATTTATTGTAGATGTCAAGAATCCGCACAAACTCTTCCGGATCTTCCATTCCAAGTCTGGTTTTTATCGAAACATCCATCTTATATTGCGTTCTTTCCATCCCTTCAAAAATGGCAGATAAAAATTCGTCCAGTCTTGCCATGTTTTTTAGCATTCCGCAGCCCTTGGATTTTGCAACCACCGTATTTGACGGGCATCCAAGGTTTATATTTATTTCACTGTATCCGTATTTTCCCAGTACATCGGCTGCTTTGCAAAAGTTTGCGGCATTGTTTGTTATTATTTGAGGAGTCAAAACCTTTACCCTGTTGTTTTCAGGATCCACATCCCTCTTTTCTCTGTTTCTGAAAGGCTTTTTTTCCATAGGTGAAATAAAAGGAGTGAAATATTTATCCACTCCTCCAAACATTTCTTCAAATGTATTTCTGAATTTATATCCCGTTATGCCCTCCATGGGTGCAAAATATATGTTCATTCAACTACTCCAATGCCTGTTGCGGTATTTTGCAATTTTTCTATGCCCTTAAAAATTCCTGCAATTCGGGCATTTTTCTTTTCATTATTTTGTAGCCGTGATTATAAAAGCCCTCGTCTTTTTCATAGTCCGGCTTGCTTTTGCTGATAGATTCTATCTCAGGACGAAGCACATAAACTTTTCCTTCTTTTTCCATCTTTTTAAGATAATCAAGTTGCTCAAAATATCTGTCAAAGCGCTTCCAGAAAGCATCCAAAAGATTTGGATATTTCCTGAATACCACTTTTAAAATGCCTTTCATTTTTCTGTAATCCGTAGGCATTGTATTTTCTTCCCTTGTAAATATAACAAATTGTTTGTCGCAACCTTTTTCAAAGGCATGCTTAACCGGCAACGAATCCACAATGCTTCCGTCTAAGTAAGGCACTCCGTCTATAACAACCGGCTTGCAAACCAAAGGAACGCAACAGGTTGCTTTTCCTATAAGCCCAAGCCTTTTGTTATCACTGTTTTCGCTTAAATACTCTGCCTCACCGCTTAAGCAGTTTACCGCTACATATTCACATTCCTTGTCAGACGAATAATACGACTCAAAATCAAACGGAAAATGTTTGTAAGGAAATGTCTCGTAAATCATATCCAAATCTATAAGTCTTCCCGATCTTTTAAATGCATATTTTCCAAATGCGTTCAGCTTTCTGTTTTCCGGCATCATGACATTTTTTGTTCTTCCAATCTGATGTGACTTGTAATTAAGCGCATTTCCGCCGCCTGCCGAAACTCCTATAATATATTCGAATTCCACATTGTTTTCCATCAGAGCATCAACCGCACCGGCCGTAAAAAGTCCGCGCAATCCACCGCCTTCGAGAATTAAACCTTTTTTCATATTCTTTGGCCCTAACATTAAACCCTTATTTAATCATTAAAATTTTTTAATTATATTTACATATTATAATTACGGTTCGCCTTAAGATTTTTAAAGCAGCTTATTGATGACCGTATCCAAACGTTACGACTTCCCAGTCGCCACCGTCTTCTTTTGCAAGCCACCATCCGTAATCATTATACTCGCTGTCCGGATTAAGGGTGCCGGTATTTTCCGATTCTGTACGAAAATCCATTGTAAACTTGGCAATTTTCGTATATGACGCTCCTTGCGAAACCGTATTTAACCATTCCAGATTTTCGTCTGTAACAGCCTCGTCTCCCGCATAATCAATGCTTAAAAGCTCACATCCCGGAAATGCCGCAAATTTGCACTTGATTGCAAGCATTGCATCGGTTAATTCTTCCCGGGAATAGAGTGCTGATGTGCCGAGATTTATTGTAACATCGGCCATCTGTCGTCCTCCTGTATATTCTTCAAATGTAAGTCCCGGTCGGCTCATGATTTCCCCGGCAATATCGCTGCTTCCAACATATCTTATATGCCATGGTTCATATCTGTAACCTGTTATATGCTCCTTACCCTCAAGATATCTTAAAATGAAACCGTATGTTGCAAGCTTTTCATGAATCTTAGACCATATTGACAAATATTCGTCTTTTTCCATATCTTCATTTTCGTATACATCAATAAACGAGCCGTCATCTGCTTTCACCTTAAAATAAAGATCCAGCGCAAGACCCGTGTGATGTTCCGAATATCCCGGCTGTGCCACTGTTTTTGCAGCATAATCAGCACCGTATTTTGTTGTAAATTCATCCATTATTCTTTGCTGCTCGGCAACACTTCTTCTTGCCGAATCAAGCTCTGTATAGATACCTTCGTTAACTTCCAGATCGTTTTTGAGTTTTTCGTAAGCCTCATATGCCTTCTTTTCCACCTCAACCTCATCTCCTACGGAATTGGTGATTGTAACCGTTTCCAAGGCTTCTTCAAAGCCGTCGGGAAGAGGATTAAGCTTATTTACCAGCACCAAATAGTCAATTTTTGATTCTTCCGATATTTCTCCTGTTTCTTCTTTATTTTCCGCATCATCTGCCCTTTCGCCCTTGCCGCATGCAAGCATCCCCAAACATAAGCACAAAATGAGCGCAAATCCCAATATTTTCTTCACCTGAATACACCTCCGAAATTTGTTTTCAAATATTACGCCGACATGATATTACACTTATTATAGCATAAACTTAATAGTGAACTATGTTATACAACATAGTTCACTATTACCAACACACCTATTAATATAAGTGCAAAACTTCCCATGGAATATACTTTGCGCGGTGCCATTCCTTTGTAGTATCCGAGTATAACTCCAATAAGTACAACCACAAACGTCATGGCCGCTATGAAGCCTCCGGTTATAAGTGCCTGAAAATTCAAAAATCCGCTGGCTATTCCCGCACCAAAAGCGTAAATACTGTTGATGGCCGCAATGGAGAATACTTTTTTCAGTTCAATTTCCGAAAGTCTTTCCTCGCCGTTTTTTGTAACACTGAGCTCAATGATTTTAAGTAACGCGATTACTATCAAAATAACAGCGGAAACCAGCTTCCAGGATTCCGGATTTTCATTTCCCACATCTGAAACAAATCTTAAATTTGTCACATAATAGCCGATTATAAATGCCACCAACTGCCACAGCGACAATATAATCCCCATTTCAAAGAGCTTTGAGCTTCTAACCTTTGCAAGCACTGCGCCCTGTCCGACGCTTACGCTCAGCACATTTAAGGAAAGCCCGACTCCAATCAAAATCATCATCAAATAATTCATCTAAATCTTCCTTTAATTATAAATAAATACCATAAAAAACAATTGATGAACATAATCCTCAATTGTCTTTTACATTTTACAAGATTAGATTTTTATATGCTATATACAAAAGATTGAATTTGTATATTTTAATATGATTTTGACTTTAAACCTTCAAAATAATCCCTTATTTGATTTTTAAGCTTTTCTTTGCCCGTTAGAAACATAACCGGAATAGTACCCGTAGCACTTTCGCTTCGTATCATTTCAAGCACCTGCGGTCCTGTGGTAACCGGCATTTCATAATCGAGAAGTATCAAATCCGGCGTATGTTTTGCAATAAAAGTAATAGCCTGCATTCCGGAATTCACTATATTTACCCTGAAGTCCCCGGACAGCCAACCTTTAACCGTTTTTAAAAACGTCGGATCGTCATCCACAATCAGAATATTCTTCTTTCTGTTGTTAATGCTTGAAGTTGTAAAAATATCTTCCATTACCGCAACCTCGTTATATCCTCTTTTTTCATCCCCTTCCCTGATTCCCAAGGCTACAAGTGCGGAGTTCTACTTTTTGTCTCTCTTTTAGGAAAAAGAACCTGTTAAAACAGTCCTTACATTCGGTTTGGCGTTTATTGTTTCCACAAACTCGCTAATCATCTTATTTTTGTCATAATCCAGACTTTTATAAACATATAAATCCGCCTTTGAATATTCCATTATTAAAAACGACAAAGAAAGCCATAGTTTAAACCTTTGTTTTTAAACTACAGCTTAGTAAATAAACATCTCTATAATGGAATGTGTCATGAAATACGAAAAAAGTCCCTCTGCTTTTTCCATGTTCATTTTTCCGTTGCTTTGAATATAAAATTTTACAAATGCACTTATTTGCATTGCATAAAATCTTGCAATTTCTTCTTTTGTAATATCGAGTTCCGGAAATGCCAAATCCATTTCTTTAACAACATCAAAAAGAAGCTCAGTAAATTTATCTTCGAATATTTCGGTAAAATTATTCTGTCCGTGAACTTCAAACAGCTTTTTATAGTAGTCCATATCCTCTGCCAAGGCAGATGTCATGATTTTAACTACATTTAGTCCCCCTGTTTTTATATCATCCCTAATCTTGTTGATAATTTCATCTTCAAAAATCCACTCTACAAGCTCGTATTTATCATGAAAATGGTTATAAAATGTAGGACGTATTATATGTGCGGCATCCGTTATCATCTTTATCGTAATCTTTTCAAACGGATACTTTTGCATTAATTCCTTGAAACTGTTTGAAATTAACTGTTTTGTTAATTCCTTGATTTGTTCCATAAAGCCCTCTTTTTTAGCTTCCTTGCCTGCTTATATCACAGGATTAAACTGTTATTTATTTGAATACTCTTTTTACATATTGTTTAAATAATAATGCACTTTTATTATACCACAAATCTATCCTAATATCCTTATCAATTATTATCTTAAATCCGCCCTAAAATGTTTTTTGCGACGATTTGCCAGCTTAAATTGTTTTCAACAATCTTTTTGTTTTCTTTTCTGCCGGATTCAAAATCATCCATTGATTCAAGTTTTTCCCTTATTGTCGCCGCTGCTTCTTTCATGCTGTCTTTTTTATAATCAAACCAAATGCTTGCTTCATTATAGGTTTTAAAAGGTGAAAAATCATAAGATGCATCTGTGCCCGCTTCGCAAATCGAATTGTCCGAAATCATCAATGATTCATTTAACATTGCCGATGTTGCCCGATCGTGAATGGCCCACTTAAAGCCCGGAGTCACGTTAACCACTGCTTTTGCATTTTGCATATATTGCATTGCCGTTGTATATGACACATCGGGACAAATTGTAAGTCTGTCCCCGAATTTGTTTTCATACAGTTCCCAGTCCTTGCCGCATGCCGTAACAACGTTTCCCGCATCCAAAAGATAATCCAACATTTTTTCACGCAGATAACATCTGACATAGATATCTGATATATGAAGCCTTGTAAGTGCCATTTTATAATCTTCAATACTTAGCTCTACCGCACTGTTTTCCAACACCTGCCAAAAGGCACTTTCGATGGTTCTTGCCGGTTCTGCTAACATTATGTCAACCACGTCTTTTGCCCATTGTCTTTCCATGTCGTTAAGCTTGATCCGGCCTTTTACGGAGGTTCCCTCAACCAGCATTTTTTCGGCTTTTTTAAAAGGCATATAGCTTACCGGATATAAAACATCAATATTTCTTTTTTCGTATTCACACTCAATCATGCCTTTTGTTGGTGCAAGAGGTTGAACAAACTTATTCTTAATATTCGGATAGTAATTGTTAAGATAGTTATAATGGTTATTGTCTATGCATATTACATTGTAGTTATTTAACGGAATATTTAAAAAATCATGGTGAAACAAGGGATGATCCACAATATAGTTATAGAAAGGCGCATCTATCTTATCTAAAAAGTACCCTCCCTCTTCCAGGTCCGCAGCCGGCAGTACCGAATTAAAGTCCAGCATTGCATCAAAATGCTTTCCCAAAAGATCATTAAGCAGCTTTTCCGTATCATTTTGGTTGATAATGTTGCAAATTGTTACGTCATGCCCCAGCTTTTCAAACTCCTCTGCCAGATTATCAACAAAAAGCTCGTTTGATTTATGACATAAATATCTGATTTTAAACAACAATATTTTCATTTAGTGCTTACCATTCCTTTATTTCACTCATGTATTGTTTCCATATTTTCAAAACAGGATTAGTATTGTTTTCCATCCAAAAAATAGCATAAGGCACCGGGGGTAGTTCTTCAAGCTCAACTTTAACAATATTTTCGCTGTTTAAAATTCTGCTGTTAACATCCAAAAATCCTATGCCCAGCTGTCGTTCAACGGCAATTGCATATTCCATTTCGTCTTCCAGAAAAATTTCTTTATTTTCAAATATTATATTGCTTTTTCTAAGATGTCGGACAAGCTTATCATCTATATGACTGTTTTTAAGTCTGAGCAGGGGAATATGCTTAATATCATCAAACGTATAATCGCCCTTTTTTTCCTTTAGCAGTTTTTTTGGTACAGCAAAACCATTCCCTGTCCGACTTCCTGGTTACCGAAAATTCCCAATTTCAAAACTCCTTCTTGCCCACCTTCGGCCTTTCTGGCACGTTTTATTAACTGCTCTATTTGTTCATCAATCAACTTAATTTCTTCGAATATTACTTCTCCGGCTTTGGTTAATGCTAATTTTGAACCGTTTTTTACGAAAAGTTTTAGATTAAGATCTTTTTCCAAAGCCGCGATTCGTCTGCTTACCGACGATGTGGTAAGAAACATCTCTTCCGCGGCCTTTGAAAGTGAACCGCATTCAACTACTTTTATAAAACATTTTACCTGTTCGTGTGTCATCTAATGTTTCCTCTTATCATAAGCCCAACCCCATGTTTACCATGCATAAAAGTTCGGTTATTACACTATTTTTATTATAATCATTTTGGTTAACCCTAACAAACCACAATCAGTATATCATCGACAAACCAAGCCGTCAAATAGGTAATGCAATCTCATCATTGGTTCGTCAAAATCTGTAAAACCATATTTAAAGATTGTAGGCAAAAAGCCTGACATTTTGTGGGTGTCAGGCTTTAGCTAATGTGTATTATTTTTATAAGAGAGGTGTGACCTCTAACAGGCTTATTTTTTATAGCATACCAAGCTGTGGGAAAGCAACGAACAGTATTCCCGCAACCACGGTTCCTATCAATGTCCAGATAACCGACATAAGGAACATTGGTTTATAAGCTTCTTTATGTGTACATTTAATCATTCCAAGCGTCATGATTATGAGTCCGTTAAACGGCAATGTTTCAAATGTTGTAGCTGCCAATGCGCCGACTCTTGCAATACCCGGTGTTGCCGCAATGATTTCCGTCGGAGCATAACCCTGACCTAACATTATACCAAGCACAAGAGGCATAACTACCATGAGCGCTGCAGGTGGCGAAGATGTAATCGCTACAATAATACATACCGCTATAATGGTCATAACAATATAGCTTACCTGAAGTCCCGCAAGGAATCCGACAACCATACCAAAAGCACCGGTTGCGGTTACTACGCCCGCGATACATGCCGGAGTAACAATCTGAAGGAATGAATTAGGAAATGCCTCGCTTCCTTCGTTAACGGTTCCCAAAGCAGCTTTGAATTTGCTGATTTTATTTCCTTTTCTGTCAGTTTCAGGTAAATATTTGCCC
>CACZQX010000034.1 GCA_902783445.1 uncultured Lachnospiraceae bacterium | reverse complement strand
TACGGAATGTTCTTCTACCGTTACAACTTTACCTGTTTTTGAAGCTGATTTTACAATCAAATCTTCATCGAGAGGCTTGATTGTGTGAATATTGATTACTTCAGCATCAATACCATCATCAGCTAACATCTTGGCTGCTTCCAATGACTGATATACTTCAAGTCCCGTTGCAACGATTGTTACATCTTTACCCTCTTTAAGGACGATACCTTTACCAAGTTCAAATTTGTATGTATTTTCATCATTGAAAACAGCTGTTGCAAAACGACCGAAACGAAGATAGCAAGGTCCGTCAAACTTAGCTGCTGCTTTTACTGCTGCTCTTGCTTCCACATCATCCGCAGGATTGATGATAGTCATTCCCGGGATTGTGCGCATTAAAGCGATATCTTCGTTGCACTGATGCGTTGCACCGTCTTCACCTACCGAAATTCCTGCATGCGTAGCTCCGATTTTTACATTAAGATGTGGATAACCTATTGAGTTTCTTATCTGCTCGAAAGCTCTTCCCGCTGCAAACATTGCAAAGGAACTTGCAAACGGAACCTTTCCCGTTGCCGCAAGACCTGCTGCTATACCCATCATGTTTCCTTCTGCGATACCACAATCTATATGTCTTTCAGGGAAAGCCTTTTTAAACGTTGCTGTTTTTGTTGCGCCTGCAAGATCGGCATCCAAAACAACCAGGTTTTCCATTTCTTTACCAAGCTCTACAAGAGCATTTCCGTAGCTTTCTCTTGTTGCAATCTTCTTTATTTCTGACATAAAGCTTCACCTCTCTTTTTAAGATCTTCCATAGCAATCTCATACTGCTCGTCATTTGGTGCAGATCCATGCCATGATGCTTGATTTTCCATAAACGAAACGCCTTTGCCTTTAACGCTCTTTGCAATAATTGCAACCGGCTGGCCTTTAACGTTTCTCGCTTCCGTAAATGCTGCTCTTATTGAATCAAAGTCATGGGCATCCATTTCGACTACATGGAAATTAAACGCCTCAAACTTCTTATCAATAGGATAAGGTGAGCATACATCCTTTATGTCTCCGTCTATCTGAAGTCCGTTATTATCGACAATTACCACAAGATTGTCAAGATTTTTGTGGCCCGCAAACATTGCTGCTTCCCAAACCTGACCTTCCTGAATCTCGCCATCGCCCACAAGTGTAAACACTCTGTAAGAATCATTTGAAAGCTTAGCCGAAAGCGCCATTCCTACTGCCGCAGAAATACCCTGTCCCAAAGATCCGCTTGACATATCAACGCCCGGAATCTTTTTCATATCAGGATGTCCCTGAAGATATGAACCGATTTTTCTAAGGGTTTTTAAATCTTCAGTCGGAAAATAACCTTTCTGCGCAAGTGTAGCATAAAGTCCCGGAGCAACATGTCCTTTTGAAAGAACGAATCTGTCTCTTTTCGGATCTTTCGGGTTTTTCGCATCAACATTCATTTCCTCAAAATAAAGGAATGTGAAAATGTCTGCTGCCGAAAGCGAACCACCCGGGTGTCCGGATTTTGCGCTGTGCACAGCTTCAATAATACCTTTTCGCACTTCATTGGCGATTTTTGCAAGTTCTAAATTGTCCATTTTAGCAACCTCTCTTTTATTATTTGGATTTTAAATAAAATCCTGTTCACGAAGCACTTTTGCTCCGGAATCTTTTTCTTTATGTGAAAATGCACTGAAGATTTTTCCTATGCCTTTTCTTTGCGCATTCTCAATGGCATCGTCAATTATATCTTTGACTTCGTCAGTGGTTATACGGCTTTCGCCTCTGTTTATTTCTCCTATGCTGACATGAAGGGCAAGCATACCCATTTCATCAATGTCATAGCCTAAGCTCTTTGCATATTTTTTCGCATATTCAGCCCATTGTTTAACACTTAAAACATCAACGTTTAAGTTAATATTAAACATTGGTCTGAGGACCGGATGATCTCTGAAAAGCTTTGTGATCGCAACTTTTGTATCTTCTAAAACTACAAGTCTTTCACCGTCGCTGTCATTTATTGCTTTTGCCAGTTCTTCTATCTTTTCGTTTTTAAGTTTTCCGGCATTTTCGATAATTATATCCGTCGCAGTAAGTTTTTCAAACATATCAGCTATGTTCTTGCCGTTAATAGACGATGCCTGAGCTTTTGCTATCTTTCTTCCTTTACGTCCGGACTCTCTGTTTGCGACTTTTATAATATTTACAATAAGCGTGGTTTTTCCGCTCTTTCCATCCCCTGTAATAACAAGGTTAGAGCCCGTAAGTTGGTTTCCTACTGCATTTCTCTTAATGAGTTTGCCGATTGTATCACAAATTCTCGGTTCCATCTTCTCATTTAAAAGATGCTCTACGAAAAGTTCTTTTTGCTGTTCGTTTAAAATATAAGGCTTGGTAAGGCTTTCCGTAACCTGCTCTGCGGTTTCTGCTTTTGCCGCCTTAACCGGCTCGAATTTGGCTGTTGCCGCTTGCACATCGTTTTCGGCTTCTTCCGTGACTTCTTTTGCCGCCTCTTCAACTTCCTCTGTTTTTGTTTCCTCTGCAGCTTCAGGGGTTTCTTCTTCCTCTACAGGCGTATTATTGGCATCGGCAAGTTCGTTTACAACCGCCATATCAAGGGCCGCATCGAGTATCTGATCTGTCTCTTCTTTGTTTTCCTCGCGTCTGGCTATGCGGTTTTCTTCATCATTTTGTCTTTGCTCCGCGAGGCGCTTTTCTGCCTCTTCTCTGGCTGATTTTACAAGAAGGAATTTCTCTTCCGCAAGTCTTGCCTGCTCTTTTGCATCATTGTTTTCCTTCTCTAATCTATCTTCGTATATGTCAAAAATATCCGCAATGGACATCTGGCCTTCTATCTGTTCGTCGTTTTGCAAAAGCTCTTCTATACGAAAACTCATTTGGCCTTCGCCGTCTTCCATATAAAGGATTTTCTCCAGCTCATTAATGGCAAGATCCTCATATGAAACATCCATATCATCAAAAAGCTTGTCGGCATCAAGGCTGTCCACATCAAGGCGTTCTTCTGCATGAGTCGCAACTTTTACAAGGTAGTCCGGTGCGCCTTCCAAACCGGAATAATCAACTTCCGAGTCATCAACAAGATCTTCTTCAGTCTCAACAACCGGAAGCACAACCGGCACTACCGCCTCATCTACTGTAGGCTCTTCTTCTACTGCTTCATCTATTACAGAATCAAGTTCATCATTCAACGAATCATCTTCTAAGTCGTCTTCTGCAGGTGCCTCCGGCTCAGATTCATCCACATCTACTACAGGCACTACTATCGGCACTATAGTTTCCTCATTCTCATCAGGCATTTCTTCTTCAGCTGCTGCCGAAAGCTCAACTCCGGCCTCTTCAGGTATTTCCGGCGCAGCTTCCGTTTCAGGCTCTGCAATAGCTTGTTCTTCTACTTCAGGCTCCGGCGTTTCCGGCTGATATATAGCCTTTATTCTCTTGGCAATATCTACCGACTCGCCCTCGCGATACCAAAGAATTATTTCGTCGCATAAATCTATACATTTCTTTTCCTGACCGTTTGCATGATAAAGCTTTGCAAGCTCAACCTGCCATTTTTCGTCCAATTCCAAGCTTGTATAGGCTTCAAGAATTTTAATCTGGTCTTTTATTGACACTTTGCTTGCTTTTGCAATCTCGAATTTTAAAATATATTGACCCGGATCGTCAGGTGAAAGCTTAACAAATTCTTTGTAAAAATCAATTGCCGAAGGAATGTTGTTATCACGCACCGCCGCAATCGAAAGTCTGAAAAGAAGCTGACGTGTAATGGGACCGCGCTCGTAGGCAAGCAAAAGAAGTGACTTTTCCTTTTCATATTCCCCTATATTATCATAAGCTTCCGCAACAATGCTGGATAGCGAAGCGCTCTTTACCTTTTTCCATTCTACTTTATCCGCAATGGACGCAATGGTCTTGTAATCTTTCTTTGCATAGAGTTTCTTTATCTGATCAACTCTGTATTCGAACTCCTGTCTGTCCACTAAATTTACACCTCTTCCTCTAATTTACTACACATCTTTTTTAAACCAAAACCCTATCGGTTACATTTCAACTCTGCCTTCTAAGGCGCGAAGCAAGGTAACCTCATCTATACATTCCAAATCGCCGCCAACAGGCACACCACTTGCTATTCTGCTGACTTTGATGTTTATAGGCTTGACCAGTTTACTGATATACATGGCTGTTGTTTCGCCCTCTAAGCTTGAATTTGTGGCTATAATTACTTCATTTACATCGCCCTTTAATCTGTTAATAAGCTCTTTAAGCTTAATTTCGTTGGGACCGATTCCAAGCATAGGTGAAATCGCACCATGGAGCACATGATACACTCCGTTATATTTTCCGCATTTTTCATAAGCTGCTAAATCCTTTGTATTTTCCACAACCATAATGGTTTTGTGGTCTCTTTGCGGATTTTTGCAAATCGGACATACATCCTCGTCGGTGAGCGTAAAGCATTCACTGCAATATTTAATGTTTTCCCTTGCGCTTGTTATGGCGCTTGCCAAAGCGTTAGCCTGCTCTTTCGGCATATTTATAATATGAAAAGCAAGCCTACCCGCAGACTTGGCGCCGATACCCGGAAGTCTTGACAGCTCTTCTATTAACTTTGATATATTCGCACTGTAGTAATCCATTATTAACCTCTAGAAAGGAAATCCTCCGCCAAGACCGCCTGTAATGCCGCTCATTGACTGAGCCGATGCCTCGTCTGCTTTCTTTAATGCTTCGTTGGCTGCTGCCATAATTAAATCTTCAAGCATTTCAACATCTTCCGGATCTACAACCTCAGGATCTATTTTAACTTTGTTGATTTCTTTTTTACCCGAAACGGTTACTTCAACAGCACCGCCACCTGCTGCAGCACTAAATTCCGCAGCTTCTAACTCTTTTTGAGCCTCTTCCATCTGACGCTGCATTCTCTGCGCCTGTTTCATTAAATTGTTCATGTTTCCCGGCATACCCATGCCGCCTCCCGGAAATCCTCCGCGTTTAGCCATTTTACATTTCCTCCTCTATGGGCATTTTAATTAATTGTTTAAATTTATCATTATAATTTTCGTTTGCTTCAAGCACACGAATCTCTACATCCACCTGTTTTTCAAGCACGCTTGCTATTGCATCCCGCACCTTTTTGTCTACCTGCTGGTTAAGCAAACTGTCCGAAACAAACTTGTCCATAACAAGTAACAGTTTTTCGCCGCCGTCGGAACTAACCTTAATCTCGTTTTTTCTAAAATAAGACTTAAGCAAACCGCTTAATTTATCATTTATTTTTCCGAAATTATCGGCGACCCACTGCACTTCTTCCGGCACGGCTATATCCAGCTCTTTTATCTCTTTTGTGGGAGCCGGCGCCGTTTCTTGCATTTTAGTCGGCGCAGCCGCTGCAAAATTGCCGCTTTCAATCATGCGCTCAAGATTTGAAACTCTGCTTATTAAAGACTCGTAATCGTTTTTCATTTGCGGCTTGGTAAGCTTAATTATGGCAATTTCCAAAAGTATCTGCTTTTGGCTTGCATATTTTAAGCTTCCCGAAAGCTCCGAAAAAACGTTTATATATCTTATAATTTCAGACTGGTCGACTTTTCCCGCATGTGCCTTTAAAAGCTCTATGTTTTCGGCCGACATCTCCATCATATCGTCAGTAACGTTATCTGTGGTCATTACCAACAAAATGTTTCTTAAATACCAAGTAAAATCGTTAACAAATTGTGTCAGCTCCTTACCCAAAGCCACAACTTCGTTTACCAGTTCCAAACTTCCTACCGTATCACCGTCCGTCACCTTGTCATAAAGGCGACCAAAAATCGATGTATCCACGGCACCCAGCACCTCAAGAGCGCGCTCATAAGTAAGCTCGCCTTCAAAATAAAAGGCAAGACATTGGTCAAGAAGGCTTAAGGCGTCACGCATGGAGCCATCCGCTACTTTTGCAATGTAACGAAGAGCCTTTTCTTCCACCTGCTGACCTTCCGCTTCCATAAGCTCTTTCATTCGGTCTGTAATGGTGTCGATAGTTATTCTTCTGAAATCGTATCTTTGACATCTGGAAAGAATGGTAATCGGAAGCTTGTTAACTTCCGTCGTCGCCAAGATAAATACAGCATATTCCGGAGGCTCTTCAAGTGTTTTTAAAAGGGCGTTAAAGGCCTCTTTTGTAAGCATATGAACCTCGTCGATTATGTATATTTTGTATTTCCCCGTAGTCGGGGAATATTGAACTTCCTCAATAATCTGTCTTACATCATCTACACCGCGGTTTGATGCCGCATCGATTTCTATTACGTTAAGTGATGCGCCTTTTGCTATAGCCTCGCAAGACGGGCAGCAACCGCAGGGATCTCCGTCAACGGGATTCTCGCAATTTGCGGCCTTTGCAAGAAGCTTTGCCACACTGGTTTTACCCGTACCGCGAGTTCCGTTAAAGAGATATGCATGAGCTATTTTATTGTTCTTAAGCTGATTTTTTAAAGTCTTAACCACATGGTCCTGACCCTTAACCTCCGAAAACTTAGCCGGTCTGAACTTGCGGTATAGTGCGACATACGACATTTTTTACTCCAAATCTATGTAAAGCATAATAAGCCAATTTACCTTTTAAATCTTACCATAATTTAGGGGCTTTATCAATGCCGTAAAAGTGACAATAAAAAAATCCGTGCGCTTTACTTCGAATAACAAATCGCAGGCGTTACTTAGGCAGTTAACTCAACCCAGGTGACCTTGCGGCACCCGAAAAATCCTACTTAGTGCTGCTTTGTTCCCAACCTGACACGGTTCGTAGGCATTCGCCGCGCAAGACCCAAGTCTCAACGCCACTTACCTAAGGCAGCCCTGCAAACGTTACCCTCCATAAAGCATCACCCCTGCTATAGCGGATTGCAGGTA
>CACZQX010000033.1 GCA_902783445.1 uncultured Lachnospiraceae bacterium | reverse complement strand
GTTTGAAGACAATTTGGGCGATATTATCGTTGAAATGAGTGCCGATAAGCTTGAAAGAATTCGCGGAAGACATATTGTAATCGGTGAGGTAACAAGTGAAGCCAAGTTTTCTTTCCAGGGTGAAGAACTTATGCTTGATAATGCCCTTGAAAAATGGACGGGAAAATTAAACAGCGTATTTCCGGCAAAAGCATCGGATGAAGGTGATAAGCTTGATACGCCTATTTACGAAGCAAAGAATATTTATGTTTGCAAAAACAAAATCGCCAAACCGACGGTATTTATTCCTGTTTTTGCCGGAACAAACTGTGAATACGACAGTGCAAAAGCATTTCAGGCAGCAGGTGCGGATACAATTGTAAAAGTGTTTAAGAACCTTACACCGGAGGATATCCGCCAGTCGGTAGATATGTTTAAAGAGAACATCGATAAATCACAGATTATCATGTTCCCGGGCGGATTCAGTGCAGGTGATGAACCTGACGGTTCCGCAAAATTCTTCGCAACGGCTTTCAGAAATGAAGTGATGAAAGAGGCGGTTATGGACCTCTTAAATAAGAGAGACGGACTTGCGCTCGGTATATGTAACGGATTCCAGGCCCTTATAAAATTGGGACTTGTTCCTAACGGAGAAATAGCCGATCAGACTGCCGACTCACCAACGCTTACATTTAATACCATTAACCGTCACGTATCAAAGATGGTTTATCAAAAAGTCGTATCAAACAAATCACCATGGCTTGCAAAAGCCAAGCTTGGCGGTGTATACGTAAATCCGGCTTCTCATGGCGAAGGAAGATTCGTTGCAAACAAAGAATGGATTGATAAATTATTTGAAAACGGACAGGTTGCAACTCAGTACGTTGACATAGACGGCAATCCGACAATGGACGGAGAATGGAACGTTAACGGTTCATATGCTGCAATCGAAGGTATTACAAGCCCTGACGGTCGTGTATTCGGCAAGATGGTTCATATCGAACGTCGCGGCGATGGAATTGCAAAAAACATCTTCGGTGAGCAGGATATGCACGTATTCGAAGCCGGTGTCGAATATTTCAAATAAAACAAAATAAAGATATATTATCATTACTCGGGTCATGAAAGGCCCGAGTAAATTTTATAAAAAGCAAAATGAAGATACTATTAGTCGCAATAAACGCAAAATACATACACTCAAACCCGGCGGTTTACAGCTTATTGGCTAATGCCGGAGAAGCAAAGAGTCATATAGAAATAGCGGAATACACAATAAATAACTATTCGGATGATATTTTGGCGGACATTTACAAAAAAGCACCGGATATTATTGCAATGTCTTGCTATGTATGGAATATTAATCTAATAAAAACTTTGCTTCCCGAGCTAAAAAAAGTCTTGCCTAAGGCGGACATATGGCTTGGTGGACCGGAAGTATCCTATTATCCGGAAATGATAATGAATGAATATCCGGAAGTTAAAGGAGTAATGAAGGGTGAAGGAGAAAATACCTTTGCGGAGCTTGCAAACTTGTATGTCAAAGAAGACGATAATCTAAAGGCTTCAAAAAAACTGTCGCAAGTTCGCGGCTTGGTTGTAAGAAAAGATAATGGAAGTCTTGAATATACAGGCGTAAGAGAAGAATCCGATTTTAAGGATTATAAGTTTTTGTATGAGGACTTGGCCAATTTTGACAACAGAATTATATATTATGAAAGCAGCAGGGGCTGCCCTTTTCATTGCGCTTATTGCCTTTCGGCAGAGGATAACAAGCTTAGATTTAAGGATATCGACAAAGTATTTGAAGAATTGCAATTTTTCCTTGATAACAAGGTTAAGCAGGTAAAATTTATTGACAGAACATTTAATTCTTCATCAAAACATGCCATGGCTGTTTGGCAGTATATTTTGGACAATGATAACGGAATAACAAATTTTCATTTTGAAGTGGAGGCGGACATACTAAGCGCCGATGAGTTAAATCTGCTCGCTAAAATGAGACCGGGACTGGTGCAACTTGAGGCCGGTGTACAGTCAACAAACAAAAGAAGTTTGGAAGCCATAAATCGCCATGCCGATATTGATAAAATAGCAAAAAATGTAAAGATAATTAAGGATTTCGGCAATATTCACATTCATCTGGATCTGATAGCGGGACTTCCTTTCGAAGATTTGGAAAGCTTTAAAAAATCCTTTGATGATGTCTATAAAATGGCTGCGGACAATTTGCAACTGGGTTTTCTAAAGTTGTTAAAAGGAACACCTATTTATGAGAAGACAGATGAGTATGAAATTCTATATAAGAAAAATGCAAATTATGAAGTGCTCTCCACGAAATGGCTCAAATATAAAGATATTTTACGCCTTAAAGACGTGGAAAAGGTTTTGGAGATTTATTATAACAGCGGACAGTTTAAGAACAGTATAAGCTATCTGGAGGGCTTTTTTGACAGCCCCTTTGAAATCTATTCCAAACTCGGTGATTATTATGAAAAACAAGGACAGTTTTTAAAACATTCAAGAATACAAAACTACGAAATAATAAGGGCATTTGTCAGGGATAATAATATATGTGACGGCGAAATATTTGATGAGCTTCTCACCCTTGACTTATATTTGCGCGAGAATATGAAAAAACGTCCGGATTTTGCAAAAGAAATGATTGTGCAAAAGGGTAAGAATGTTCATGTGGAAGTATTCGGAAGAGATATTATAAAACTTGTAAAAGAAGGAATAAACGACAAGACGGCAACGGCTTATAAGTTTGACTATGAAAACAGAAGCCCTTTAACAAATGAAGCTTTTCTTTCGAAAGAGAAGCTTGGTACGGAAAGGTAGTATAATTCATGACTAAAAAACAAAGAGCGGAAATGATATGTGAAAGACTCAATGAAAT
>CACZQX010000032.1 GCA_902783445.1 uncultured Lachnospiraceae bacterium | reverse complement strand
GACGAACTTATTCAAAAGATCAAAGACATGGGTATGGAAGAGCTTACCGATGCGGTCTTTACGGATTCGGAGCTGCAAGTAGGCAGAAGCATTGATTTTAAAGGATAGTAATTATGAGCATTGTAGTTAAAATGAACAGAGATTATTCGCCTATTGCAAATAAGGGGGCGGATAATAACGAAAATGTGAGAAAGACGGTGGACGCCCGCTCTCTAAAAGTGGGCGATCGCGCCGGTCTTATTGATGCAAAAAAAGAAAACGCAAGAAATAAGGCAATGAAGCTTATTTCCGATGCTTGGGGCCACGATGAAGCGGCAACGAAAATGCGGGAAAAGCTTGGTGAGCTTAAAAAAGAGGCGTTCACAGAATATGCGGATTGGAAGGGCAAGGTTGAATATGCTGATGTACAAAAGGCCGAGCTTAAAGAAAAGTATGGCATAACGAATGATTCGGCAGAACAAAAAGACCTTGAACTTTTAACAAAATATCAGAATAATATGATGGGCGTAAGTCAGGATGAATTCAGCGAGGAAGAAATCGAGCGCTTAAAAGAGCTTCAGACAGCTGAACTTACGGACTATCAAAAAGAAGCTATTTCCATAAACGGGCAGCAGGCTCTTGCTAAGCAGGAAATGAGGACAGCCGAAAGCAAGCTTATTTCTTTAACGCAGAACATTAAAGATGCCAAGGTGGATCAGCTTAAAAGCCAGGATATGTTAAATGCTGTCAACGCCGCGGAAGACATAATGGAGGCAGCCAACAAAGAAATAAAAGGACTTCTTTTACAGGACGGAATAGATGAGGTTAACGAAAAGGCTGAAGAAACAGCTGAACAAATTAAGGAAAATGCCGAAAGGCGCGAAGAGCAGGAAGAGCGCATAGAAGAAGCGAAAGAAGAGCGAAAAGAACAGGAAGAAATAATCGAAAATTCCGTAGAAAAAGATCGTTTGGACATGAACGTCAAAGCCTCGGCCAATACAGATGCGCAAGTTAAAGATGCGCAAATAAGAATTCAAAAAATCATGGATGAAAATAACATGATCAACGAGGATATCAAGGGAATTAAGATTGATTTGAATTTTTAACTATATCAATAACAAAATATATGGTATTATATCCTTAGTTATAAAGCGTGAGAGGTATGGTTGAAATGAGTAAAATAAGCAAGGCAAAACAGTTAATAATATTGATTGTGGCTGCCTTGTTTTTTTGTGCCGCATTTCCGGCGCGGGCTTATGCATACGAGGACTTGGCGGAAGTAGATGCCAAAGCTGCCCTTGTGGTAGTGGGGGATTCGGACAAGCTGGTTTATGAAAAGAACATCAACGAAAAAATGGCGCCGGCTTCTCTTACAAAAATGATGACGGCTTTGCTTGTTTTTCGCGCCATTGATGATGGCAAGCTTAGTTTGGATACGGAACTTACGGCTTCTCACTCGGCCATTGCCGATATTCCTTGGGATGCCAGCCGCCTTGATAATCCTATATCAGAAGGCGAGGTTATGACAGTTAAAAACTACCTTTATGCCATTATGCTTCGCTCCGATGCTTTTGCCTGTAACATTGTGGCAGAGGCTGTAAGCGGTTCTATTCAGGCGTTTGTGGATGAGATGAATGCTGAGGCGGAGCGCCTTGGATGCACAAACACCCATTTTGCGGATACATCGGGCTATGTGGGACTTTCCGACAATCACTATTCTTGCGCATGGGATCTTTATTTGATTGCAAGGGCTGCAATGGAATATGACGAATTTGCGGAAATAGTTTCGCAGGCAAGTTATACTATTCCCGCCACTAATAAAACATTGGAACGACCGATAACAAATTCCAACTGGTTGCTTGACATGACCTATGTTAACAAGCGATACGGTGTCGGTGTTTACAAAGACATGATTTACAGTAAATGCATAGGCATCAAAACCGGCATGACGGATGAAGCGGGTAACTGTCTTGCGGCAGCAGCCGAAGATGGAGGACTAAGAGTCTATACCATAATTCTTGGGGCGCAGGATATAAAAAATGCGGATGAAACAAATACAAGACAATCCTTTGCCGAAACCATAAGAATGGACGAGTGGGCCTTTGCAAACTATATTCCGGTTACGGCATTTAAAGAAAACATTATACTCGGTTCCATGACCTTGGGAGAGGGCAAAAATGCAATAACCGTAAATGTAGGCGCTGATAAAACCATAACAAGCGCTGTGGAAAAAGAATATGCAAACAGTGAAATAAAATATAAACTTGAACAGACGGTAAGCGAGGCGGTTTTGGAAAAGGGTGATGAAATAGGCGAGGTTTCGGCCTTTGTCAATGACGAGCTTATAGGAAAAACAAAACTTGTTTGTTTGGACTCTTCAAAGGCTTTGCTGGAAACAAAAGCCGAAGAAAACAAATTCAGGATGCCGCCCGGTGCGATAGCGGTTATTGTAATAATTGTTGCGGCTTTTATTACAATCAAGCTCTATATCGCACATGTAAGGCGAAAAAAACTGGCCGCACGTCGTGCAAGAAGAAAGAGAATGTTAGAAGAACAAAGAAAAGGATCAAGCAGGAGGTAAACCAAAATGGGCTTTATTAAAAGCATTTGCATAAGCGAAAAAAAAGGAACCCAAAAACATGAAGTCCCGGAGGCAACACTTATAGACGATTGGGGCATTGACGGTGATGCTCATGCCGGCAAGTGGCATCGTCAGGTAAGCCTTCTTGCTTTGGAAGAGATTGAAGATTTCAGAAGGCGCGGAGGAGATGTTGATTTCGGAGCTTTCGGAGAAAACCTTGTTGTGGAAGGGCTGGGAGAGCTTAAGGCTTTGCCGATCGGAAGCATATTTAATATAGGCGATGTGGTTCTTGAGCTGACTCAGGTGGGAAAAGAATGCCACAGCCACTGCGAAATATACAAAAAAGTCGGCGATTGCATTATGCCCAGAGAAGGCGTGTTTACAAAAGTGCTAAAGGGCGGAAAGATTAAAATAGGCGACGAAATAGTTATTAAATAGAAATGAAAAAAGTCTCTCAAATTTTTGAGAGACTTTAATTTTACTATTTTTCGATTTTTTTATAAACCTCTTTAAGGCATTCGAAAGTTTCTTCGCTTATGGCGTGTTCCATTTTGCAAGCATCATCCTCTGCAGTTGCATCGCTTACACCGATGTGAAGCAAGAATGCTTTTAAAAGCTCGTGTCTTTCATAAGTTGCGCTAGCGATTGCCATACCTTTTTTTGTGAGGGTAAGATTACCGCTATCATCAATCTTTACATAGCCGTTGTCTTTTAGTCTGTGCATTGCTATGCTGACGCTTGGCTTGGAAAAATTAAGCTCATGAACGATGTCGATTGAGCGAACATTCCCTTTTCTTTTGCTGATCATCAAAATGGATTCCAAATAGTTTTCTACCGATTCATTTATTTGCATATAGTTTCTCCTATAATATGTATTGCCCTTCCCATTTAAAGAAACATCTATAAAGATTTTATCATTTAAGTGAACTTAAAACAAGCTATTTTGCACTCCATCTTCCGCTGGCTCCGCAAGGAAGAATCAGACCGTTTGAGCTTACGGGAAGCCCCACTTCCGACGATTCCACGCTTCCGCCGAATTTAGAAACTATTTCACATTCTATCATATATGTAAGTACAGCCGGAGCAAGCCCCGTTGTATATGAATTAATGAGGAAAAACAGCGGATTGTCCGACAAAATCTTTGTGCACAAGGAGATAAATTGATGGATATTATCTTCTATTTTCCAAATTTCTCCTTTGGGACCGCGACCATAGGACGGCGGATCCATAATTATTGCATCATATTTGTTGCCGCGCCTTATTTCGCGCTCAACAAATTTAACGCAGTCATCCACAAGCCATCTGATAGGCGCATCTTCAAGACCGGACGATTTGGCATTTTCCTTTGCCCATGTTACCATGCCCTTTGAGGCATCCACATGAGTTACCTGTGCTCCCGCTGCGGCACAGGCAAGAGTCGCACCGCCCGTGTAGGCAAAAAGATTTAAAACCTTTACGGGACGACCGGCCTTTTTTATTTTATCCGAAAACCAATCCCAATTTGTAGCCTGTTCCGGAAAAAGGCCCGTATGTTTAAAACTAAAAGGCTTTAAGTTGAATGTTAGGTCTTTGTAATGAATCTGCCAGCTTTCAGGCAAATCAAAAAACTCCCATTCGCCGCCGCCCTTATGACTTCGGTGATAGTGACCGTTCATTTTTTTCCAGCCTTTTTCTTTTTTCGGCGTTTTCCATATAACCTGCGGGTCCGGACGAACGAGGATATAATCTCCCCAACGCTCAAGTTTTTCGCCCGAAGAGGTATCTATTACTTCATAATCTTTCCAGTTATCCGCTATCCACATATTGGCTCCTTACAGCTGATTTTATTTTAGTATTTGAGGATTGTTTCTTCTATATATTAAGAAAATATTTCCTCCCCGAAAATTAAAATAATAATATCATATTATCAAGGCTTTTTAAATAAAAATTCTTATTTTGTGCATTTCGATGGCTTGCAATATTATTCTTCCTATATTATTATATTTTCAATTGGTTATTAAGTTATTATCAGACAGTTTGTTAAATGAAATGTCGGGCATATCGCCCAAATATTTAAAGGGAGAGAAATTATGACAGGAAACACAGGATGGATGTTATTGGCATTTATTGCATACATGATTCTTATGATTGTAATCGGTGCCGTTTATTCTAAAAAAACTTCCAATGCGCAGGATTATTTCCTGGGCGGCAGAGGGCTTGGTGCATGGGTTGCGGCTCTTTCCGCACAGGCTTCCGATATGAGCGGTTGGCTTCTTATGGGTTTGCCGGGTGCTATCTACATTGCCGGTACCGGTGAAGCTTGGATTGCGGTTGGTCTTTTTGCGGGCACGCTTTTAAACTGGCTTATTATATCGGGACGCCTCAGAAGATACACAATTAAAGCCGGAAATTCCTTTACTTTACCATCATTTTTTGAAAACAGATATCACGATAAATCAAAAATCCTTATCGCTATTTCTTCTATATTTATAGTAATATTCTTTTTGGTTTATACAGCATCCGCTTTCAGTGCGGGAGCAAAGCTTTTTAACACGGTTTTCGGGCTGGATTATCATATTGCGCTTGTTATCGGTGCGGCGGTTATTCTTACATATACATTCCTTGGCGGATTCTTGGCGGTTTGCTTAACGGACTTCATCCAGGGTATGCTTATGCTTGTGGGACTCTTGGCAGTTCCTATTATCGCACTTGCATTTATCGATCCGGGTTCACTCCAGGATGTTCTTATGCTTGAAGGCTTTAAAGGCGGCACGGAGACATTTTTAAATCCTGCTTACAACGGCGGAGAACCTATAAGCGCCATGAGTATTATTTCAAACTTGGGCTGGGGCCTCGGATATTTCGGAATGCCTCATATCCTTGTTAGATTTATGGCAATTAAGTCTCAAAAAGAACTTAATAAATCAAAAATCATCGCAAATGTTTGGGTATTTATTTCCCTTGGCATGGCTGTGGTTGTGGGTATCGTAGGAAAGGCTTATATGTACAGCCATTCAATCGATTTGCCGGATTCCGAAAATGTATTTATTAAAATGATAAAGAATCTTTTTACCGCGGATATGGCTCTTCCCGTAATAGGAGGTATTTTCCTTTGCGGCATTTTGGCGGCTATAATGTCAACGGCGGATTCACAGCTTCTTGTTACCGCATCGGCGGTTTCGGAAGACATTTACAGAGGTATCTTAAAGAAGGATGCCTCGGAAAAGGCTACGCTCTGGGTCGGTAAGATCGCGGTTGTTGTGGTAGCGATTGTGGCATTTATTATTGCATGGAATCCGGATAGCTCCGTTATGGCTTTGGTATCGGATGCCTGGGCGGGCTTTGGCGCAACCTTCGGTCCTGTAATAATCCTTGCTCTTTTCTGGAGACGTAGTACAAGAAACGGTGCCATTGCGGGAATGATCGGCGGCGGTCTTACGGTTATTATCTGGGACTACATTCCTTTGGTTGGAGGTCAGACACCGGGTACGGCTACGGGTCTTTACTCGCTTGTTATAGGATTTGCGGTGGGTCTTGCTGCAAATGTTATCGTAAGTCTTATATCAAAGAAACCGGATGCGGAAGTATTGGCAGATTTTGATGCCGTTGCGGATAAAACTGTTGAGATAGAATCGGTATACGAAAAGCTGCATGCCGAAAAATAAATTTATGGAAAATTAATTGACATAAAATTATTTACATAAGAAATGAAATTTTTTCAAAAGAGGGGTTGACAAGCCCCTCTTTTATATTGTATACTAACCAAGCTGTGACATTGATAGCAATGAAGCGTGAGGTTGCTGCAAGTAAATTGCAGGTTTTCCGTGGAGCGAATGTCAAGTTAGAAAACTGGCGACAAGTCACTGTACCATAATAATTGTCCCTGATTCAGAAGGGAAACAACGTGCGAAAGTTACGCATCTTTTAGTCGGTAAAACACAGCAAATTACCGATTTTATTTACAAAAAGAGCATGACACACACGGAAGAGTGTACAGTCACCACTTGTTGTACTAAGGTTCAAAAGTACGAAAAGGAGGCGACTTTTTTTATGGCAAGTCAAGTAATGAGAATCACATTGAAAGCATATGATCACAAATTAATCGATCAGTCAGCTTCAAAAATTATCGAAACTGTAAAGAAAACAGGATCTAAGGTGAGCGGACCTGTACCACTTCCTACTAAAAAAGAAGTAGTTACAATCTTAAGAGCCGTTCATAAATATAAAGATTCAAGAGAACAGTTCGAACAGAGAACTCATAAGAGACTCATTGATATCATCCAGCCATCTCAGAAAACAGTTGATTCATTATCAAGATTAGAGATGCCTGCAGGCGTTGATATCAACATCAAAATGAAAGAGAAATAATCCTTATACCTATTAGTAGGTGTCTAGGATGAACCGGGTTGAATCATTGTTGTGGCGAAATAAAGCTACGGTTCGCTTCGCGAATTTTGGCCAAAGGCCAAAACAAAATCGAAGATTTTGCTAGGTTCCGCTGTAGAACATAGGAGGTAATAATAATAATGAAGAAAGCAATTTTAGCTACAAAAATCGGTATGTCACAGGTTTTTGACGAAAACGGTGTTTTAACACCTGTAACAGTTCTTCAGGCAGGCCCTTGCGTAGTAACACAGGTTAAAACAGTTGAAAAAGACGGTTACGCAGCAGTTCAGGTCGGCTATGTGGACACAAGAGAAAAATTAATCAACAAAGCAGAAAAAGGTGTATTCGACAAAGCAGGAGTTTCTTATAAGAAATTCGTTAGAGAGTTCAAGCTTGATAACGCTGAAGAATACAATGTAAAAGATGAAATCAAAGCTGATGTTTTCGAAGCAGGCGAGAAAATTGATGCTACTGCAATTGCAAAAGGAAAAGGTTTCCAGGGCGCAATTAAGAGACATGGACAGTCAAGAGGACCTATGGCTCACGGTTCAAAATATCACCGTCATGCCGGTTCAAACGGCGCATGTTCCGATCCAAGTAAAGTATTCAAAGGTAAAAAGATGCCTGGACACATGGGCGCAAAACAGATTACAATCCAGAATCTTGAAATCGTTCGTGTAGACGCAGAAAACAACTTATTATTAGTAAAAGGTGCTGTACCTGGACCAAAGAAAGCTCTCGTAACTATTAAAGAATCAGTTAAGGTAGCAAGATAGGTTTACACCTGAAAGGAGGAAACACAGATGTCAAAAGTATCTGTTTACAATATGGAAGGCAGTCAGGTTGGCGACATTGAACTTAACGATGCTGTATTCGGTGTTGAAGTAAACGAACACTTAGTACACATGGCAGTTGTTGCACAGCTTGCAAATAAACGTCAGGGAACACAGAGTGCAAAAACACGTTCTGAAGTTTCGGGCGGTGGTAGAAAACCATGGAGACAGAAAGGAACAGGTCATGCAAGACAGGGTTCAACAAGATCTCCACAGTGGACAGGCGGCGGAGTTGTATTCGCACCAAAGCCACGCGATTACTCAATCAGACTCAACAAGAAAGAAAAGAGACTTGCTTTAAAGTCTGCTTTAACTTCAAGAGTTAACGAAAACAAATTCATCGTTGTAGATGTAATCAAGATGGATGAAATCAAAACAAAAACATTTAATGATGCTTTAAAAGCACTCAAAGTTGAAAAAGCTTTGGTAGTATTAAATGACAATGATAAAAACGTTGTTTTATCAGCAAGAAACATTGAAAACGTTAAAACAGCATTAACAAACACAATCAACGTATTTGACATTCTTAAATATGACACAATCGTTATTGATAAAGCAGCTGTTGCAACAATCGAGGAGGTGTACGCATAATGGCAGATATTAAATACTATGACGTAATCCTTAAACCGGTTATCACAGAAAAAAGTATGGACGAGATGACATCTAAAAAGTACACATTCTACGTTCACACAGATGCAACTAAGAATCAGATTAAAGAAGCTGTTGAAAAAATGTTCGCAGGTGCGAAAGTTAAAAAAGTTAACACAATGAACTTAAACGGCAAACTTAAAAGAAGAGGCAGAGACGTAGGCAGAACTGCTGAATCAAAGAAAGCCATCGTTCAGTTAACAGAGGACAGCAAGGACATCGAATTATTCGAAGGTCTTTAAAATCTGACAGGGCATGACAAAATCCTTAACTATATGCCCAAAAGTCCATTAGCATTAAGCTAAAGAAGAAAGGAGATACAAAATGGGAATTAAGACATTTAACCCATATACACCTTCAAGAAGACAGATGACAACTCTTGACAATGTAGAAATTACAAAGTCAACACCTGAGAAGTCACTCGTTGCTTCAAAGAAGAAAACAGCTGGTCGTAACAACCAGGGTAAAATCACAGTTAGACACCACGGCGGTGGCTCAAGAAGAAAATACAGAATTATCGATTTCAAAAGAAATAAAGATGATATTCCTGCAAAAGTAGTTAGCATCGAATACGATCCTAACAGAACAGCAAACATTGCACTTGTTTGCTATGCAGATGGACATAAAGCATACATCATTGCACCAAACGGTTTAAAAGTTGGCATGCCAATCATGAACGGTGCAAATGCTGAAGTAAAAGTAGGTAACTGCTTACCACTTGAAAACATTCCTGTAGGTACAGAAGTTCACAACATTGAACTTTACCCTGGAAAAGGCGGTCAGTTAGTTCGTTCGGCAGGTAACTCTGCTCAGCTTATGGCTAAGGAAGGCAAATATGCAACACTTAGACTTCCATCAGGCGAAATGAGAATGGTTCCTATCATCTGCCGTGCTACAATCGGACAGGTTGGAAACATCGAACATGACCTTGTAAACATCGGTAAAGCAGGTCGTAAGCGTAACATGGGTATCAGACCAACAGTTCGTGGTTCTGTTATGAACCCTAATGACCATCCACACGGTGGTGGTGAAGGTAAGACAGGAATCGGTCGTCCGGGTCCATGT
>CACZQX010000031.1 GCA_902783445.1 uncultured Lachnospiraceae bacterium | reverse complement strand
CCTCGGAAAATAGCCCCTCAAAATCCGTGTATCCAAAGCATGCATTGGAATCCAAAACCTTAGGCAAGGCATTTATATCGATGCCAAACAAATCGCAGATTTTTTCATCCCAACTAAGCTTTCTGATGTCAAAAAGCTGGCTTCTTCCCGCATTTGAATAGTCTGTCAGATAACTTTTTGCATGTGTGAGTCTGTAGATTAAATAGCAATCCATGGTACCCATGCAGACTTTTCCCTTTTTGGCCATTTCTCTTGCATCTTTTGTGTTTTCCAACAACCAAGCAATTTTAGCGGCAGGAAAATACGCCGATAATTTTATTCCCGTGGTCTTAAAAATATAGTCCGCGTTTTCCTTTATTTTCTCTCTTTCGCAGATTTTTTCCCCGCGAGAGCAATGCCATACCACCGCATTATTAAGAGCTTTTCCGCTTTCTTTGTCCCAAATAAGGCTTGTTTCTCGCTGATTACATATAGCAATCCCTCTTACTTGCTCCGGGCCGACATTCGATTGTCTTAGCACTTCCCTAGCCACCCAAAGCACGTTTTCGTATATTTCTTCGGGATTGTGGCTTACATAGCCCTTTTCATCCACAATCTGTTTGTGCGGCTTCTGGGCGCGACAAATCAAAGTGCCGCTTTTATCGAACAAAAGCGCCTTGCTTGCCTGAGTGCTTTGATCTATGCTGATTATATAACGTCCGCTCATATGTTTTTCAATACCCTTTCTACGATTCCATCTGCATTTAATCCGTAGTAATCAAATACTTCCCTGGACTTGCCCGTAATAACATGGTCGTCCGGAAGAGCCATTTGAATAAGCTTACAAGGCTTGTTTGCGCTGATTACGGATGCTACATTTGCACCGAGTCCTCCAAAAGGAGCATGTTCTTCTATAGATACTATCAAGTCCGCATCTTCCGCTTCTTTTATAAGGCTTTCGCTGTCAAAAGGTTTGATGCAATACATGTCGAGTACGGTTGACATAATGTTCTTCTCTGCCAAGATTTCTCCCGCCCTTAATGCAGGACTTAACATTTCTCCGCAAGCCACAATAACAAGCTTTTTATCCTTTTTGCTTCCAAATCTTGCAATGGTCGCCTTATCCATTTCAAAAGGAATATTTTCCTCGCTGTATATGTCCTCCACAGGGTTTCTGCCCACTCTTACGTAAGCCGGTTTCTCATCTTCCAATAGGGCTTCAATAAGCTTTGCGGTTTGAAAACGATCGCTTGGCAAATATACTCTCATATTCGGAATTGCGCTCATTGCCGCAATATCCTGGGCGCTGTGATGACTCATTCCCAGTGCGCCATAGCTTACTCCGCCGCTGATTCCTATAAGTTTTACATTTGTATTTGAATATGCAACATCCACCTTTGCCTGCTCATAAGATCTGGTTGAAATAAAACAAGCCGGGGAAAAGCAATATGCTTTCTTGCCCATATGGGCCATACCCGCTCCGATACTTACCAGGTTTTGCTCCGCAATACCCACTTCCACCGACTGCTTCGGAAAGGCCTTGAAAAACGGCGTCATGGATGCCGATCCGCGAGAATCGGAACAAAGGGCGACAATATCTTTATCCTTTTTTGCATTTTCCATAAGCACATCGCATATTGCCTGTCTGTTTGGTATATTATTCATTTATAATTGCCTCCCTTCTTGCATCGATATTTTTCATAATTTCCTTATATTCATCCTCGTTTGGTACGTGATGATGCCAACTATAGATGTTTTCCATAACTTCTCCGCCGCCGAATCCCTTTATGGTATTGGCAATGATGCAGCTTGGTTTGTCCTTAACTTCTTTTGCTTTTTCAAAAGCATCATGCATTGCTTCTATGTCGTTTCCGTCCGCTTCCATAACATTCCATCCAAAGCTTTCTATCTGAGCTTTTAGATTCTTATGATTCATAACATCATCCGTGCTTCCGGAAATCTGCAAATTGTTTTTATCCACAACTGCGCACAGATTGCTTAAGCCGTAATGTCCGGCAGCCATAAAGCCTTCCCAAACCGAGCCTTCGGCCAATTCTCCGTCACCCATCACAACATAAACTCTGTTTTTTCTATCATCCATCTTGCAAGCCAAGGCCATACCCACGGACACCGGAAGACCGTGTCCCAAGGAACCCGAATTCATCTCTACACCGTCAATCTCATTATTTGGATGTCCGATAAATTTGGAACCGAACCGTGAGAAGCTGTTAATTAGCTCTTTTTCGTCAAAAAAGCCTTTGGCCGCAAGCACCGCATAATAGCTTTCAACGGAATGACCTTTACTCATAACAAACAGGTCTCTGTCCTTGTCATCTTTGTTTTCCGGACTTATATTCATTTGGTCAAAATACAATTCCACCAAAGTCTCCATAACCGAGAAATCGCCACCGATGTGACCGCCGCCGGATTTTACAATCATTTCGACTACGGTTTTTCGAAGATCAAACGCTTTGAGTTTTAGTTCTTTTAATTTGCTCTTTTCCATACTTTCCTCACTTTCAGCCATTTATTTAATGCCGTGAATCTTATCTGACACTTCCTGCTCAACATCATCGTAAAGATCGGCCTTTACACCGATATACTTGCAAGCCTCGTATAATACGGGAAGCACATCTTGATGTATACCCACGCAATGATGTATATAAGGTCCCTCAACGATTTTTGCTTCAAGACGCGGCCAGTTTTCCACCTCTATCCAAAGATATGTACCCTTTGTGTAAGGTCCGTCTATGCCCTTTGCATTTCCAAGCAAAAGAGAATATTCCCCGTCATCTCCGTCAAAACGCGCTATTGTTAAAAGACCTTTTTTCGCCTGTGCTTCCACCGCACCCGGATGGTCAAAGGCCAAAGGATATCCGATTGTCGGTTTGCAACTTGCGCAGGATATCGGCCAAGGTCCGCAGTGTTGCAAAAGCTCGCCGTTGTCGTTATCCGGATGTCTTACCGTCCAGTCGGCAAAGAAGGACCTGCTTTCATCCATTCCCGCTGCTTCCACCATAAGAGCTGTGATGGCTCCGTGTATGTCGGTTTCGCAAACAACAGGAAATCCTTCTTCGTTTAACAAGGCGTTTGCCGCGCATGGCATAATGCCGATTTCCGATTGAAGAGCATTCCAACACTGGATAGCTGCCGCTTTACAAGCATATTTATCTGCCAGATTTCTCATTGCAATCTTTAGCGCAGCAACCTTTTCAAGCTCTTCGTCTTTTATGCAAATATTAAAATTATCCCTGCAATAAGCCAATGTTTCATTAAGTTTTACTTGGTCTTCCATAGCTTTTTTCATGGCCTCCGTAAGTTCCGGAAGGGGAATCGGAGCCAGCTGAATGTTAAATTTTTCGAGAAGCTCACCTTCATTGCACATGGTTGACCAAAAGTCGAAAGGACGAGGTCCGATTTGAAGTATTCTTATATTTTTAAAGCTTTTTACCACATTGCATATTCTTAAAAATCTGTCGATTCCTTCTGCAAACTCCTTATCCTCCAAATTGCAATTTGTAAGATATGTAAAGGGAACTTTAAAACGTCTTAAAACCTTTCCCGTTGCAAACAAACCGCACTGGCTGTCACGAAGTCTTATTCCGTTTTCATCCGGTCTTTCATCTCTCGGACCCCAAATAAGCACCGGCAAGTCCATGCTCTTTGCAAGACGAGCCACTTCATATTCCGTTCCGAAATTGCCATGAGGAAAGAATAATCCGTCTACTTTTTCTTTTTTGAATTTTTCCTCGATTTTAATTCTGTCTTCTTCATCATGAAGAAGACCGTCTTCGGCTATATCGTCGATATCAACAAAATCGACTCCCAATTCTTTTAATTTCTTTCTTGTTAAATTTGCGTATTCCACTGCTGCCGGAGCGCTGAAAATACTGCGTCTTGTAGGCGCCAAGCCAAGTTTTATCTTTGCCATATCTTCCTCCTGATTAAATATAATCTTTACTTATTTCTTCTTTAGTATTAATATAAGTACAAATAAACTTTATTTATATATAAAATAAAGTGAATTTTACTTTATTTTTACTTTATTTTCAAAAAGGATTAAGAGTGAAGAATATGTCCGTTACAGCAAAAGAAATCGCAAAGAAACTGGGTTTAAGCGCCACCGCCGTTTCCATGGCACTAAACAACAAAGCGGGAGTTAGCAACAAAACCCGACAACTTGTTATAAAGACCGCCGAAGAAGAAGGTTATGACTTTTCGAAAATAAAAGCAAGTGAGGAGATTAGGGGCAGCATTTTTGTGGTGTTTTACAAAACCAGCAATGCCATTCTTTCCTACACTCCCATATTTGACGAATTATATGAAGGAATTAAAGGTGAATGCAACAAAAAGAAAATCAAAACTCGCTTGATTCAATTTAACGAAAAAACCGACGATTTGGACATATGCTTTTCCGATATAAGAGGCGGAGATTGTTTGGGCATTATTCTTGTGGGAACGGAAATCAAAAGAGAAATATGCGAAAAGTTTATTAATCTAAACTTTCCGATAACTTTATTGGACAGCTACTTTGAATCTTTGCCTTGCAACAGCGTTTTAATCAACAATCGCCAAGGTGCTTATACAGCCACCGACTTTTTAATCGGAATCTGTTCAAGTCAACCGGGATATCTTAAATCAAGTTATCCCATTTACAACTTTTCCGCCAGAGAAGAAGGCTATTTCCAAGCTATAAAAGAAAACGGATTTTCAAAGTCACGCTCGATTATACACAGTCTTTCCCCTTCCATCGAAGATGCCATGGCGGATATGTTGGAATTATTGGACGACGGCGTGAAAATCGCCAAATGCTATTTTGCGGACAATGATGTAATCGCAATAGGGGCAATGAAAGCCTTTAAATTACGAGGATATAGAATTCCCGAGGATATTTCAATAGTGGGATTTGATAATATTTCGGAAAGCAAAATCATAGAACCCGGTCTAACCACAATGGATGTTCCGAGACTTTTCATTGGCCAAAGCGCTGCAGACCGGCTTATAAAACAAATCGAAACAAAGTCCTTCCACAGTTCGAAGTTGGAGATTAATACAAAGCTTATAAAACGATTTTCCCACTCTCTTAATTGATTTTTGAACAAAAAAATACCGCCCTCTCGGACGGTATTTTTAATTATATTTTTGTAACTGTTTTATAAGACTTATCGTTCTTAATTAGATAGCTTCATCATTAACACCATCTGCTGCATCTGCATCAAGAAGTTTGTGTGTTTCTGAATCTTTCTTGTAGTTCTCATATGTTTTCTTAACATGAGTATGTGTATTCCAGTGTTCTTCTGCTGTTGGTTTCCAGCTGTTTGCATATGGTATACATTTAAGAGCCAAATCTTCAGGTGTTTCTGCTTCGAGCATTTCTGTTGAATGAGCACCTGTTTCTTTAACCATCTTGCCTAAGATTTCAGGGTTTTCAAGCATTGGGCAAGGTCTTAAGTGGTTGTTGTTGAATGGCTGGTTATCTCTGTATGCCTGGAATAATGGGCTCTGGAGAGCTTCAAGTATTGTTTTTTCTCTGATATTTGAATCAGAGTAGTGGATGAATACACATGGTTCGCAATCACCGTTTGCGTTGATGTGGAAGTAGTTTCTACCACCTGCAATACATCCGCCAACGTACTCGCCGTCGTTCTGGAAGTCCATAGCGAAGATACCACGACCTGTTGTAAGGTTTCTTCTTGAACGGATTCTGTCAATCATAACAAGTCTCTGTTCCGGTGTAAGAAGAAGTGATGTATCTGCATTCTTACCTACAGGCATATAGTGGAAGTACATAGCAAGACGGCAACCTTTGTTCTTGATAAGATCAAAGAATTCATCGCTTGTAACCGATTCATAGTTCTTGCTTGTGTAGCATACTGATGTACCAAAGATAAGACCATTCTGTTTAAGTAAATCCATAGCAGCCATAACTTTACCGTATACACCTTCACCACGACGAAGGTCGTTTGCTGATGGATCGCCTTCAAGTGAAATCTGAAGCATTAAGTTACCAACTCTCTTCATTTCATCACAGAAAGCCTGGTCGATTAATGTACCGTTTGTAAATGACATGAATGCACAGTCATTGTGTTTTTCGCAAAGTTTAATAAGATCTGCTTTTCTAACAAGTGGTTCGCCACCTGTGAAAAGGTAGAAGTATGTACCAAGTTCTTTACCCTGTTTAACGATGCTGTCCATTTCTTCGAATGTAAGGTTAAGTTTGTTACCGTATTCTGCTGCCCAGCATCCTGTACAGTGAAGGTTACATGCACTTGTTGGGTCCATGATGATTAACCAAGGTACATTACACTGATATTTTTCTCTACTTCTTCTGATTTTTTTAGCACCGTGGAAGAATGCTGTAAAACCAAGGTTTAAGAACATTTTCTTAAGTACTGTGTGATCAACTTCATCAATTACTCTGTCAATGAACTGTCTCATTGATGATTCTTTATTCATGATGATGGCATTGATATCTTCTGCTTTGAAAGGAATCTGATCGCCTTTCATGTAGTTAGCAATAAGGCTAACCAAATCACAAAGAGCTTTATCTCTGTCTTTTTCTACTTTTTTAAGTGCTACATCGATTGCTACGCTTACAGCTTTTCTTGCTGCTGCATAAGTAAGTCTGTTCATATTTGTCCTCCATTCACTGATTAAACCAAACTTTTTACTAAAAAGGCTTACGCCTGTTGTGTGCCATACCTACTCTAAACTACTATATATGGTACAACTACTTAATCATTGTTTTACATTATAAGAGCAAATGAAAGAAAAGACAAACTACAAATTTTAAAATGTGTAGCATAAGGATACTTAACATCAAAAAATAAAAGAAAGCAATAGCTTGTGCTTGCACAAATGCTATTGTTTTCTCTTTATTTTTAGCAATGATAATTGCGTCCCAACTATCACGAACAATACGAAGTATTGTGAGTGGTGGTTGGTGATGCTAAGTATCCTTATTTACGAAACAATTTCAATTGCGAATGGTAGTTGGAAAGCCTTTAAGTATCCTTATGCAAAACAGTGGTGGTTGGTGATGCTAAGTAACTATCTATGTCCTACTCCCCCGCAGGCGTAACACACAGCCAGCCCCGTCGCATTGCATCCCGTGCAATTCTTAAGGCCGTCATTATCGCACCTACCGCAGTAATAGGTTTTCCATCCCGTACCCTGACAGTTCGGACAAATACCGCTTCCATGGCAGCCTCCGCAGTCGTATGGATTTCCATGGCACCAATGGCAAATATTGTCATTTATCCTACCGGTCATATTGCAATGAACGCACTGTCCCGTGCCGTTGCAACCTTCGCAAATTACCGGGCATTGTTCCGTTACCCATCCGTCACCACCGCACATATCACAAACTTCTTGCCCCGTGCCTCCGCATCTTTCACAGGCAACAGAGCCGGTACCGCCGCAAATTAGGCATGTTCCGTCCTCCGCAAATCTTACTTCTTCGGTGCTCTGATTATTTTCAGGCTGCGGATTATCTACAAATTCAATGCTTTTGTCAATTTCGGTTACAGCTGTGATTGCTATATTTAAGTCCTTTGAAATTTCATCGCTTCTTTCGTGTACTGAGGAAAGAAACTCATTTATATTTTCTTTTGGCAAATTGCTGTCTATTACCGTATATTTAATATCTTCGCCTGCTTTGAGGAAGCCATTGTTCTTGGCTGCCGAAATTATGTCAACCAGTGTATCTTTGAGTCCTCGACCTTCCCAAGCTATCTGCTTTTCTATGGACTTGGCATCATCGTTTAAAGCCTTAAAGCCTACAACTTCATTATTTGCTACATAAATAAGAAACGACGGATTAATATCTATCTGAAGAGCATATTCATAACCGGTCGGAGCATCTTTAAGTTTTTCTTCTTTGGTCAGCGCCTCTGCTTTTGTTTCTTTTGTTTCGCTTTCATCGGATTTTTTGCCCAAATCACAGGCTGCAAAAGATATGGCAAATACAAGACATATAAACAAGATAATATATTTTTTAAAAGACTTCATCACAATAGCCCCCTTCCATAGACAAAACAAATTTCTGTTTCTATTATCCGATAGTTTAATATATTTGTAAATAATACTTTAAGTTGCGCAAATTTTGTTGAAAATTTCGACAATTTAGTGTTATAATTTTTGTACCGATTTAGGCCATGCCAAATCAAAAACAAAAATTTCGGGAAGGAGGTCACATCATGGAAGAAAAAGAAATCGACATCATCGAAAAAATCAACGCCTTACTTCTATTAAAGAAATATTCGGAAATCCGAGATTTACTTATTGAAATGAATCCCGTGGATATTGCCAATTTGTTCAGCGAACTTCCCATGAACAGACTTCCGGTCCTTTTCAGACTTTTGCCGAAAGAGCTGGGTGCCGACACCTTCGTGGAGATGGAACCCGAAACTCAAGAGCACTTGATCAAAGGTTTTTCCGATAACGAACTTAAGGAAGTCCTTGAAGAAATCTACCTTGATGATACGGTGGATTTGCTTGAGGAAATGCCGGCAAACGTTGTTAAGCGTATCTTAATCAACTCCGAGCCGGAAACCAGAAAACAGATTAACGAAATCCTTAAATATCCGGAGGACTCGGCCGGTTCTCTTATGACAACGGAATATGTAAGCCTGCGTCGAGACATGACCGCCTACGAAGCCCTCAAACGCATAAGACGTACGGGTATCGACAAAGAGACCATTTACACCTGCTACGTTACCAAATCAAACAGAAAGCTTATCGGTATCGTCACCGCCCGCTCTCTTCTGCTTGCGGAAGAAGACGCCCTTATCGACGACATCATGAACGATAAACCTATTAGCGTTAATACCCATACCGATAAGGAAGATGTGGCGGATATCATCCAGAAATACGACCTTATCGCCCTTCCCGTTGTTGACGACGAAAACAGACTTGTAGGTATCGTTACAATCGACGATGCTATCGATGTCATCAAAGAAGAGGCTACGGAAGATATCGAGAAAATGGCCGGTATGTTACCATCTGACAAACCTTACCTCAGAACCGGCGTTTTCGAAACCTGGAAAGCTCGTATTCCTTGGCTTTTGTTCCTTATGTTAAGCGCACTTTTCACCCAGCTTATCATTACGCATTTTGAGGCCACCTTAACGCTTTTTAGCTTGTCGGCCTTTATTCCTATGATAACGGGTACCGCCGGCAACTCCGGAAGTCAGTCTTCGGTTGCGGTTATTCGTGCTCTTTCACTTGGGGAAATCGAATTTAAAAATACATTCAGAATTTTGTTTAAAGAAGTAAGAGTTGCTTTTTTCTGCGGTTTAACCCTTGCGGTTGCCAATATGATAAAAGCATTGATACAAGGTGCTATTCAAGGTAATTTTGTTTTCAGCACCAGCTTGGTTGTAAGCATTACCATTTTGATTACGGTAATAATCGCAAAAATCGTAGGTTCTCTCCTTCCTATTTTGGCGGAGAAAATCGGCTTTGACCCGGCGGTTATGGCGTCTCCCCTTATTACAACGGTTCTTGACAGCGTATCCCTTTTGGTATTTGCAACCATCGCGGTTTTACTGCTTTACTGACAATAATAAAAGTCTTAAGATTCAAAATCTTAAGACTTTTTTATTTCATAACTCTTACAATTTAATCTGTGTATCCTTTGTAAGATTCTTGCTGCATGCCTTACAATATCCGTACAAAACGGTCTTTTGCAAATCCACCACAAAACCGTGTTCTTTTGCTATATGCAAATTTATATGGGCCATTTCATCACATTCCAAGTGAAGTATCTTGCCGCAAGTTAGGCATTTTAGGTGATAGTGATGATTACAATTGCCCCCGGCTTCGTTTACCTGGAAGGTTGCGGCCGCTCCCGCACCTCCGTCTGTTGCGGCATATCTTCTGGCGTCTCCGTCCTTTACCAACTTGTCCAGACAACGATAAACCGTGGTTTTTCCTATTTCCACGCCTTCGCTTTTAAGACCTTCGTATATTTCATCTATTGTCAGGCCGTTTCCCTTATTTTTTACAAGGTATTCGAATACCAATTCTCTTTGTTTTGTTTTGTAAACTTTTCCCGTGTTCATATTTT
>CACZQX010000030.1 GCA_902783445.1 uncultured Lachnospiraceae bacterium | reverse complement strand
TTGCACGTGTCCTAACGGATACCAGTAAAGAGGGGTGTTTGCTTTTAATTTTCCGCTTCCCTTCAGGGCAAATATCCGTATTTCTCCGTTTGAAGAATACAAAATAAGCCTTCTTGGCTGCGGAATTACGACCGGAATCCTGCTGTATAGCAAAAAGCCGGTTTTCTCCGGTGGTAAAATCTTTACAAAGGTGAAATATTCTACTTCCCCATCCGTATTTACATGCACCCGGTATCGTTCGATCCCGTCGGCAAGCAGTTCATACGGCAGTTCTAAGTCGAACCCTTTGCTGGTATCGTGCGAATGTCCGTCAAGCAGTTTACAAACGTCACTGACGACCATATCGCGAACGATGATTTCTCCATCTTCCGAATCGTAGGTTACACGAAAGTTGGCAATGCAGCCGTCTGTCGCGTTTCCTTCAATTTTGAGATTCGCCATCAGAATAACCTCCTTTCCGTCCTTTTCGGTTTCATCTCACGAAGTTCTGACGGAATCCGGGATTGTCTGTCCCAAAAGAGATCCGCGTCAATTCCTTCTCCGTTTAGATCTGCCAAAAAGTCCAAAATTTCGGTTAGTTCTTCCGGACGAAGGGATTTAAGTTCGTCAATGGTTTTTTCAGAATGTGCATTGTATATCTTCTCAAAACCGGCTACCAAAGGCAGCTTTTGACAGGCACTTAAATCCGTTAAAAAATTTCTGCCAGTATCAAGAACCAACATGTCTTTGCCCTCCTTTCAAGGCATAAAAAAAGAGCCAGCGCAGGCTGACTCATATTAAAAAGTTATTATATATATAAACATAATGACATAAAAAAAGCACACCGATTGGCGTACCGTGACTATGCATTATGATTGTTTTTGTTAAGGAAATTACAAAAAACCGGAACTTCCCGGAATTGAATAATAAAAGTTAAAGAATCAAGTTAAAAGCAAAAAAGAAAATAAATACATTATTATTGTAGCATAATGTAGGAAATTTGCAAGAATAAGATGAAAAGTTTTAAAGCAGCGTAGTTATTTGTAATAAATCCTGAACGAATCCGTATTAAAGCAAGCCTGTAATTTATGTTAATTTCTATATATTTTTATAGGTTTTTGCTATTTTGTTGTAGTTTTTATTACATTGTATTATACTGTATTCAGTAGCGAGTGACTACACTTACTATGTCAAAACACTTAAAAAGAAAGCGAGTGACTACACTCGCTATGTCAAAACACTTAAAAAGAAAATAGGTTATAAAAAAGAGATAACTATTCGTTTTCACAAAAAAGGAGCAGAACATGGCCGGAAAAACGAGCAAAACAAGCAAATCAAGCAAAGCAGATCCGTCGGGAAAGATTGAAATCACAAGAGAAGTCGTTTTGGATTACCTGGTTCGAAAAGGATACCGGGAAGGCTTGGAAGGAACAAAGAAACTTGCGGAATTTGTTTATCTTTGCTACGAAAGCAAATATATCAAGGGCGAACCGCGTATTGATTACGGCGCAGTCGCTGAGAAGGTGGCAAAGAAGTTCAAGTGCGAGCCGGGTTCCATTACCCAGAATACCCGTTACCTTTGCGTAACCAAGTTTCCCAATAAGAGCCGTAGCGAAGTCATTAACCACTTTTTAGAGGAGCTTGCGCTTCTTGCCCAGACAAACCGCACGACCGTATTATCCGGCAGCAGAATTGAATATTTTGAGGAAGATGCAAGGTTACGAAATATCATGATGTATATGGTAGCTCATGATATCGACGTGCTTCATCCTTTGGATATCTATATCGAGCGTCCGGAATACAACGGAATTTTAAGCCCATTTTATGAAATCGGAATTATGGATGCAAAGCAAAGCCGCATCGCATTAAAAAATCCGTCTGCGCTGACGACCGGCGACGGAGCAAGAAATCAGAGAATGGCAGCCATCTACTACTGCTTTGAGATTATACGGTTTATTTACAAGGAAACGAATCTCGGAAATACATCGGTTATGGTAAGACCGTACTGCGATGTGCAGACCTTCTATCAGGGACCGTTCTTCGACAAATTAAGTGTAGAATAAGCAATCTTTTTCATAGTTTTTCAATATTCTCCTAATAAAAGGGCAGGGAAACCTGCCTTTTTATTGTGCCTGTTTTTATATGTAATAAATACTTGCAATAAATACTTGACACATGCCCTTCAGGATGCTACTATAAGCTCAAGAAGACGATTTTTCTTAAAACAGATGATTTTTCTTAAAGACCATTACAAAGGAGGGTAGACGGGCTTATTTAACCTTTATTTGTCACGTGGCCGGTGACACCATAAGCAACCAGAATACTATGGAAAGGAGGAACATTATGAGATACACGGTACTTTTTATTACCGCGGAAGGACAGCCGAACATTGAGCCGAAAGACTTCGAGATACTATCCGAAGCGGAAGAATATGCCGAAGAAACCGCAAAAAGGGTAATCGGCGAATACATGATCCGGATTAATCCGAAGGAAACCGTATAATTAAAACCGTTTAAAGGAAAGACTTTAATTTTATGAAGAATAAAAAAAGAAAAGGATAAAGCACAGTTATTGCCTCAATAACCGTGCTTTTATCATTCCAAACAAATCCTATTAGTATTCGAAGGGAACAAATTCTAACGTATAGCTTTCTCCGGGTGTTAAATCATAAACTGTCAGGGAATCATCTTTGAATTTGTCTCCGACTTTCAAAGACGGATCAAGCATAACCTGTCCAGAATCAACCAGATATCCTTCAGAATCAAGAAGCCGGTAGGCGAACACATTCATGCTGGCCATTCCATCTTCCCCGTCTAATTTCTCGCCCCGTATTTCAAAATCCGCTCTTGAACTCATTCCGTTATTTTCAATTTTATAGGTTGCTTCGGTAATTGCGATCTTTGACTCCAGTTTCCCGTTATATCCCTTTTGCTCTATTTCAACGGGCAGGTTACAGATGGTAATGTTAATGTCTGCTAACGGCAGACAATAAAGTGCTTCACAGTTTGCTTCGTTAAAACCGAAATTTGCCCCGGTTACGGTAAAATATACTTTTCCGCTTTCGGCGGTACCTTCTTTTATGTCTTTAGCGGGAATAATGACATTTGCCATATATCTTTCTCCGGCAATCTGACTGGAATACGTTCCAAAATCCGATGGGGTTACGTGTTTTTGCCCTTCGTATACCACTTCGTCATTGTCGTTTACGATTTTAATCGCAACATTTGCATCGGCGGATATCCACTGCCCGCTACTGTTCTGAAGACCGAAAAACAGACTGTAATCATTTGTTGCATCATTGTACTGGAACATCCATCCGTTCATGGAGTCCACATCATTGATGGTACTTAATTTGTTTAAAACACCGCATCCCGATAACAGCATCAGTATGGTTAGTAGCGATAAGATAATCAATGGTCGTTTTTTCATAGTCAAAAAGCCCCCCTAAAACATTTGTATTTAGGATATCCGGAGAAATCAGTCCTGCTCTATTCTTCGTCTTTTTTGTTCTGGTCTTTACCTTCTTCCTGATCTAAAGCAATGATAAGATTTCTGTCGGATTCATTTTTACAGCTAAAGTCCGGGTTTTCTTTTTTTAGCCGCTGGTAGATTGTTCGGTAATCATTCAGGGAATGACAATTGGCGCCGCCGGATAAATCCGGATGATTGACCTGAATGCTGTCATATTCCCAATAGCATTCCTCACAGATATCGTATTCGTAATTGTTATCATCAAGGGTATTATTACCGCATACCGGACATTTCATAGATGGTCTCCTTAATATACCGTAATGGTTTCAATTTCCAGGCAGCTTTTGTAATCTACATTGGCTTTCTCGATTTTCTTTTTCATTTCCATCTCGTCTTTGCACTTAATGGCATTCGTTACATCCGGTGTCATATAAAACCCGCGAAACAGCTTTTCTGCCAGGTATTCATCGGTTTTTGTATTATGAGCAATATAAAACTCTCCCGCCAATTTGTTGTACGTCCTTTGTCATGAATTGAAGATATTATATCACGATAAATTATCCTGCCATATCCTCGTTTTGTATATATATTCCAACACTTGAAACACGGCAATTATATCCGTCTTCAGTGTGAGTTATGTATCGTCTGAGCCCAGAAGCCTTTTTATTATCTGGTCTTTATTATTGATAAACATCTTCGTGATTTGGTAGCTCTCTGTTTCTTCGTAGGCAATCGGATGCACGGTTCCGTGGTCAAAGCTAAGTATTTCCGCCTCCGGAATGCTTAAGAGAATCGGCGAATGCGTGACGATAATGAATTGCGAGTCTTCCTTTGCACAGTTGGCTATCTCCAAAAGCAGAGTCAGCTGTCTTTGCGGAGACAAGGCGGCTTCCGGTTCATCTAAAAGATAAATCCCGTTTGGTTTAAAATTTGCCTGGGCCATTTCCAGAAAGCTTTCTCCGTGGGACTGCATGTG
>CACZQX010000029.1 GCA_902783445.1 uncultured Lachnospiraceae bacterium | reverse complement strand
TGCACCTACTTTGCAAATATCAACGCCCTGTGTTATTTTTCTGTAATCGCCCGTTGCATGCATTTTGTTTAAGAATCTGATTAAGATGCCCGGTGGCAAAAGGTTGTAAGCAGGCGCTGATACAACGATTGCATCCGCTTCTCTGAGTTTTGTTTCGATGAAATAAAAGTGGTCTTTGTTAATTCCGTGTACACACTTAAATTCGAAATCGCCCTGCATTTTCTTTATCATACATGTTTCGCATCCTATACAGGCTTTGATTTCGGCATCCTGAAGGTTAACAAACTCGCAAACCGCATCTTTGTCAACTTCCTGAACCCCTTTAAAGAGTTCCTGCATCATAAGTTCCGTATTGCCGTTTTTACGTCCGGCGCAAATACCAAATACTTTCATTGTTTTCCTCCTAAATATACACATGTTTTATAGTATTTCATATGTGAACAATTATATCAAAAATCTTTTATTCATTTCAAGTGAAAGGATAATTCGTTTTTCTTATAAAAAAAATAAGAAATCCCTATAAGAGATTTCTTATTCTATATTAATGATTATTTCACATCTTTGATACTGAAGCTGATTCTTCCCATCTTGTCTTTGCCAAGGCATACAACCTTAACAAAATCGTCAAGTGTAAGAACGTCTTCAACATGGTTGATTCTTTCTTTTGCAATCTTGGAAATATGAACCATTCCCTCTTTGCCCGGAGCAAATTCGATGAATGCGCCGAATTCTTTGATGCTTACAACTTTACCTTCGTAAATCTTGCCTTCTTCAAAGTCAGAAACGATTGTTTCAACGTATTTAACGGCTTTGTCCATCATTTCTTTATCAAGACCGCAGATTGAAACCATACCTTCGTCTGTAATATCCATCTTAACGCCTGTTTCATCAATAATTGCATTGATTGTTTTACCGCGCTGTCCGATAACATCACCGATTTTTTCAGGATCGATCATGAGAGATACAATCTTAGGTGCGTACTTGCCAACTTCTTTACGAGGCTCTGCAATTACAGGATTCATAACTTCATGAAGGATGTATGTTCTTGCTTCTTTTGTTCTTCTGATAGCTTCTTCAACGATAGGACGTGTAAGACCATGAATCTTAATATCCATCTGAATAGCTGTAATACCATCATCTGTACCCGCTACTTTGAAGTCCATGTCGCCGAAGAAATCTTCGAGACCCTGAATATCAGTAAGTACAAGGTAATCATCGTCTGTATCGCCTGTTACAAGACCTGTTGAGATACCTGCAACCGGTTTTTTAATAGGAACACCTGCAGCCATAAGTGAAAGTGATGATGCACAAACACTGGCCTGTGATGTTGAACCGTTTGATTCCATTGTTTCCGAAACTGTTCTGATTGCATATGGGAACTCTTCTTCTGATGGAAGAACAGGTACCAAAGCACGTTCAGCCAAAGCAACGTGACCGATTTCACGACGTCCCGGACCTCTTGAAGGTTTTGTTTCACCTACAGAGTATGATGGGAAGTTGTAGTGGTGCATATATCTCTTTAATGTTTCGTTTTCATCAAGTCCGTCAACTTTCTGTGCTTCCGATAAAGGAGCAAGTGTTGTAACGTTTAAAATCTGTGTTTGTCCACGTGTGAACATACCCGAACCGTGAACTCTAGGAAGTAAATCGATTTCCGCTGCAAGAGGACGAATCTCTGTGATTGCACGTCCGTCAGGTCTCTTATGATCTTTTAAAATCATCTTACGAACTGTCTTCTTCTGGTAGTTGTAAACCGCTTCATCGATAAACGGAATATAATCTTCATGCTCTTCTGTAAATTTTTCTTCGAGCATGTCTTTGATTTTACGGATGTTTTCGTCTCTAACCTGTTTGTCATCGGCAAAAACGGCTACTTCCATTTCTGCAGGAGGAACAAGTTCCATAATAGCATTTGTTACTTCTTCAGGTACAACATGTTTTTCGTAATCATGTTTTGGCTTACCTACTTCAGCAACGATTTTATTGATAAATGCAATGATTTCCTGGTTTACTTCATGAGCTTTGTAGATAGCTTCGATCATTTTGTCTTCAGGAACTTCGTTAGCGCCCGCTTCAATCATGATAACTTTTTCGGCTGTTGAAGCTACCGTAAGAGCAAGGTCAGATACCTTTCTCTGCTCTGATGTAGGGTTGATTACAAATTCGCCGTTAACAAGACCAACCTGTGTTGTTGCACATGGGCCGTCAAACGGGATATCCGAAATTGCCGTTGCGATTGCCGAACCGAGCATAGCCGTAAGTTCAGGTGAGCAATCAGGATCAACACTCATTACAAGGTTGTTGAGTGTTACGTCATTTCTGTAATCCTTAGGGAAAAGAGGACGCATAGGTCTGTCAATTACACGTGATGTAAGAATTGAATTCTCTGAAGGACGTCCTTCTCTTTTGTTAAATCCACCCGGGATTTTACCTACCGAGTATAATTTTTCTTCGAATTCTACCGAAAGTGGGAAGAAATCGATTCCTTCTCTTGGTTTTTCCGATGCGGTTGCAGTTGATAAAACAACCGTATCTCCGTAATGCATAAATGCAGCACCGTTAGCCTGTTTTGCAACTCTGTTTACGTCAACCGTAAGAGTTCTTCCGGCTAATTCCATGCTATAGCTTTGATAATTTGCCATTTTTAAATCTCCTTTAAATTGTTATTTGCAGAAGATTTCCGAAACTACTGACAAATCCGCAAAACTTGCAAACTTGTCAGCGGTCTCGGGTTAAAACCTTCTGCGGGCAGTGTGCGGTGTGTGCACACTAACCCATTATAAAACAAATTTTAATATTATTCCACTCTTTTTTATTTGTTTTTCTTTTTTATAAACATAGAAGCAAGAACAACCGCAAGAACCACGGCACCGATGGCGATTATTCTCCAAAAATAGCTGCCGTTTACATCCCTGTGGATATCAATGCTTGCAGCGGATGATGATACAAGTTTTCCGCCCTCAAAAAAGCTTGCTCTGATTTCATGTTTTCCTTTAAGCAATTTATTGAAAAGTTCCTCTGAAACATATACTTTTCCCGCATTGTATTTATAGAGTTCTTCATCAACAGGCTTGTTGTCTGCGGTTAACAACACATCATTTGTGTAAGCACCCGACAATTCATAGCAAACACTGCCTTTATCTTCGCCTATCTCCCATTTTTCCACATCCGATTTAAATGTGGATTCCAACAACTCATCCGTCGAAAATACGGCGTAAATCTTGCCGTTTTCAACATATGATTCGGATTCAAAACCGTCTATAAGACTTACAATATAATTTCTTGACGGAGTGTAGTTTTCATCCGGAGTAAACTCGAAAACAAACTCATATTGTTTTCCGGCTTCCGCACTGCTTTTTTCAGGGTATTCAATCAATGTTTTTTCCTCTCCCTCTGCGGCACGAATACACTCATAGCAATAAACATTTGTATCTTCGATAAAATCCGACTTGCAAGTAACCTCCGTATCAAGACTTTCTCCAAGCATTGGCATAGCAAAATCAACAAGATTAATCTTTGTATAGATTTTTAAGGATACACAAGGATTTTCGAAGGTTTTTGCATTTATTGAATTTATTTTTTTCATGGCCTCGAAGGCGCCGGCGCTGTATTCCGTCTCGAAATTCGACAAATTTCTGTCCAATTTCACTTCAAAGAATCCGTTTTCTCTGTCCGATATTTCAAATGCTTTAGACTCGCTTCCTTGAGTTTCCACATTTATCAAATCAAAATCATTAATAAGAATATTGCCTGCAACAATACAGTTATCATAGGATTTCAAATCCAAATATGCTCTTTCGCCCACACTTAAACTTCCGCCGCATGTTATGGAATTGCTTCTTTTATCGTTGGCAATGCTTTCAGCTACATTTATTATTGCTTTTGCGCCGTAAATATCCGCATTTGCGGCCGTTAAGATACCATAACTTTCGAAAGCTTCGCCACAATTAAGGCTTAGATTTGCCGATTTGTCCAGTTTAAGACTTTTGGCATTAAGACCGCAAAGAGTTGCACCCTTTTCCGGGTCCGAATCAGTTAGATTTATATTGATTTCCCCGTTGATATAGAGGTCTGAGCTTTCATTGTTTGCATATATTGCGCATATCATATCTTTGGCAGAATTTTGCGAGTAATCCACATAATTTTGACCATTCACATTGATTGTTAAAGACGACTCTTCTTTTGTTTCTATGCTAAGGCCGGCATTTTGACTTATAAAGGCAGCTATCAACTGTCCCTCATTATTGCCGATGGCAGAAAGACTTATGGAATTTGTACCCTCGCAAATAATATTAATTTTTTCATCAGAAGATATGTCAATCAATGATATATCGCCGTTTTCGCTTATATTGCCGCTTCCTTCGTATACAAAGTCTTTTAAATACAAGCTGTTCATGGAAGGGTCGAAATAAAGATTATAATCCCCCTGCGTTGCTCCCTGGCTGCTTAATGAATTATCGCTGATCTTGTAGAACATAGCATTTCCCACATCTTCACCCAACACACGTATGCTTTGGTTGCCGGCTGCATGTATGCTTGAAAAGCTGCCAAAAACAAGACCCATTGCAAGTCCTAAAATAAGTATTTTCTTTGTTTTGCTTACAAATTTTGATAATCTATAAAACATTTAAAAGCTCCTTAAATTCTTTAACGCTTTTATAATTCTAATCTAACAAGACACATATAGTCAATGACCAAAGATGAATGAAAAAAGTGCCTGCATAGCAAGCACTTTCATAATAAGCTTTTTATTATTTTCTGATACCAAGTTTTGCGATTAATTCACGATATCCTTCAAGATCTTTCTTCTTAAGGTATGCAAGTAAACCTTTTCTCTGACCTACCATTTTAAGAAGACCTCTTCTTGAGTGGTGATCTTTTGGATTCTCAACAAGGTGAGCTGTAAGCTCTTTAATTCTTTCTGTAAGAATAGCGATCTGTACTTCAGGTGAACCTGTGTCGCCTTCTTTTCTTCCGTAAGCTTTGATAATTTCTGCTTTCTTTTCCTGTGAAATCATTTTAAAATCCTCCTTGGTGGCTTTGCCACTAAAATTAATATATTCACCGATAGCTTGAGTTTCGGTCGGATATTCCTAAAACTCAGCCATGGTAGCGTTAAGCAAAGTACATATTAACACAATCATCTCGTCTTGTCTATAAGAAATTAGTTAATATTTAAGTTTTTTTGAAAAAACACTCTTGTTTCTTCTATATTCTTGTTAACTTCAGCAATCAACTCGTCTGCCGATGAGAATGCCTTTTCCGGACGCAAAAAGTGATAAAACTCAATTTTTACCGTCTCTCCGTATACATCTTTGTTGGCATCCAAAAGGAAAGTTTCCACTACTTTTTGTTTGGCTTCTTCTTCGCTGTAAACTCTGCCGTCATTTAATATCTTGCCTTTGGTTCCGATGTTTGTAATGCTTTCATAGCATTTATCACCAAGCCAGCCTTTTGTAATATAAACGCCGTCCGGCGGAATAAGTTTACCTTCGTCCGGCTCAAGGTTCATTGTAGGGAATCCAAGTTTTCTGCCAAGTTGTTTACCATGAATAACCTTGCCCGCCATAAAATATGTATAGCCAAGCAAATTGTTTACGGTTTCGAAATCGCCTTTTGCCAGACTTTGCCTGATACGCGAGCTGCTTATGGCAATATTATCATACTTTTCTTTTTCCAAAGCCACAACTTCAAAGCCGTATTCCTTGCCCATTTCTTTTAAGAAATTAACATCTCCGCTTCTGTTTTTTCCGAAATGAAAGTCTTCGCCGCAAATAATATATTTTGCTTTTAGTTGTCCGAAAATAACCTTTTCCACAAAATTTTTAGCATTCATTTGGGCAAATTTCTTGTCAAAAGGATATTCGATAAGCACATCCACGCCGGTCTTTTCATGGAGAAGATGTTTTTCCTCGTTTGAAAGAATCGTATATTCTTCTTTCCCATTCAAAACCTCTTTCGGTTGTTTACTGAAAGAAAAAATAACCGTTTTCATTCCTTCTTTTTTGTAAGATTTCATCATTTCCAAAATCTTTTGGTGTCCGGCATGAAAACCATCAAACTTTCCGAAAGTCACTATTGTATTTTCAAATTTAAAATCTTTGCTATTTACATATTCCATCATAAAACATCTTTTCCAACTTGAATAAGCTATGTTTATCATCGAAGGAATAGATTCCGATAAAATTCTTTTCGAAATCATACATCCTCACGTTGCCCACTTTTTTTAAATCATTTTTTTCAGTGTTTCCACCTAAATTTACTCCTTCTTCCGGTAAAGAATTGCCGTTATATAAAAGTTTTTCAAAGCCCACTTTTGCGAAAGCCGCAGGGTAAGCTTCAAACATTTTGTCAATGCTTATAAGGACCCTATCCACATTTTCTTCTTTAACAATTCTTTCAAGTTCCGAAAGAGTAATTGCGCTGTCAAGCTTTAAGCCCGCCGCCTTTGTTCGCTCCAAGCTTTCCATTGCGGCACCGCAGCCCAACTTTTCTCCTATGTCATGGCAAAGGGTTCTGATATATGTTCCTTTTGAACATTCAACTTCAAACTTCACCTTTGCTTTATTCATATCAATATCCAAAATCTTTATAGCCAAAATCTTTACCGCTCTGGCTTTTCTTTCAACCTCTATGCCCGCTCTGGCAAGCTCGTAAAGCTTTTTGCCGTTAACTTTAAGAGCGGAATACATAGGCGGAATCTGATTATATTCCCCCACAAAGCTTTCTATCGTCTGTCTTAAATCTTCCTCGCTTATACTCTCAAGGATTTCTTCTTCCGATATGCTTTTTATTATTTCTCCAGACATATCCTGAGTATCCGTAACAATTCCCAGTCGCATTACGGCAACGTATGTCTTATCCGTATCCGTCAACATATCGCAAAGCTTTGTGCCTTTTCCCAAACAAACAGGTAAAACACCCGTGGCATCCGGGTCCAAAGTGCCTGTATGACCGATCTTTTTTTGCTTTAAGATTCCGCGCATTTTAGCCACCACATCATGAGATGTAAAACCGGCCTCTTTGTAAATATTAATAACTCCGTTAATCATTCCATTGTCCTATCTGATCTGCGCTCCGATAAGTTCCAGAATCTTTTTCAAGTTAGCTTCCAAATTGCCGTCAAAGGATGCACCGGCTGCGCGAACATGACCACCGCCGCCGAATTCCACGGCGATTTTGTCCACTTCCATATAATCTTTGGCGCGAAGGCTGATTTTGTAATCATTTTCATCAATTTGATAAATCAAAAGAGCACATTCAACGCCTATGATAAGTCTCAACTCATCTATGGTTCCATCCATGTCTTTTGGAGTAACTCCACATTTTTCCATGGCATTTTTATCTACTATTGCATAGGCACATTTGCCGTCAAAAGCAAATTTCACATTTTCAATGGCATAAGCGCAAACCTTTGCCTGCTCATATGTTTTTGAATAAAAAGCTCCGTCGATTATTGTCTGGAAAGGAATATTCCTATCCATAAGTTCTCCCGCAACAATCATTGTTCGCTTGCTTGTGGAACTGTACTTAAATACACCCGAATCGGTAATCATGCCTGTATAAAGGCACATAGCCACGTTGTAATCCACATATTTCGGATCCAACATGGTATAAACCAACTCGCATGTGGATGAGCTTTCCGGTTCCAAAACAAGATTATCCACAAAATGTGTATTTGTTGCATGATGATCGATGCTGAATCTTGACTCGGTTGCTTCAAAAATAGCTTCCGAATCTCCAAGTCTGTCAAAAGAGCTTGCATCAAGAACAATTATCAAATCGTGTTTTCTTCCCGCTTTTTTGTTAAAATCATGGTCTATTTCTTCCACTCCCGGCAAGAAATTAAGCCTATCCATGATTTCTTCCAGATAAACCGTCACCTTTTTTGACGGAAACTTATTATTAATATAATTTTTTATGCCAAGGCAAGAGCCCAGGCAGTCACCATCCGGACGCACATGGCCTGTAATAGCTATGTTTTCGTATTTTTCTATAACATCATCAAGCTGTGTGTCGTTCTTAAGATTAATATCCAAAGCTTCTCTACCTTTCTTTTTGTTTTGCAAAATACAGATTTTCTTAGGCTTCTTTGCCTTCGGCATCTTTTTTTGCAATTTCATCGATTTTCTTTGACATATTTACGCCGTATTCAATGGATTGCTCAAGTACAAATGTTATTTGCGGCGTATTTCGAAGATTAAGATTCTTTGCCAATTGTCTCTTAACAAAACCTTCGGCATTCTTTAATCCCTTAATGGCGTTTTGTTTTTCTTCGTCACTGCCAAGCACGCTTATATAGGCCTTGCAGGTTTTGAGGTCGGGAGCGACCTCAACCGCCACAACGCTTGTCATTAATGGGATACGCGGATCTTTAATCTCACTTCTTATAATGTCCGCAAGTTCTCTTTGTACTTCAGCATTTATCCTTGTATTTTTAATACTGTTTTTTCTCATACTATCTTGGTACCTCTACCATTTCATATGCCTCAACAAGGTCACCTTCCCTGATATCGTTAAAGTCTTCGAATACAAGACCGCATTCGTAACCTGCTTTAACTTCTTTAACATCGTCTTTAAATCTCTTAAGTGATGCTACAGGACCATCAAATATCTGTTCATCTTCACGAGTGATTCTTGCCTTGCAATCACGTTTGAACAAGCCGTCAAGAACGTAACTTCCGGCAATTGTACCAACTCCCGATGCCTTGAATGTCTGACGAATTTCCGCATGACCGATAACTTTTTCTTCGTATACCGGATCCAAAAGACCTTTCATGGCTGCTTCAACGTCTTCGATAGCATTGTAGATAACGCTGTAAAGACGAACGTCAACGCCTTCGGATTCAGCAACGGAGTGAGCCTGATTATCAGGTTTAACGTTAAATCCGATAATAATCGCATTTGATGCAGATGCAAGGAGTACGTCGGATTCGTTGATTGCACCAACACCGCTGTGGATTATCTTAACAACAACTTCGTCGTTTGAAAGCTTAACAAGACTCTGTTTAATAGCTTCTACAGAACCCTGTACGTCAGCCTTAACCACAAGGTCGAGCTCTTTGATCTCGCCTGCTTGAATCTGATCGAATACACCATCGAGAGAAAGTTTTTTCTTTGTACCCTCGATAAGTTTTTCTTTGCTGTCTGCCACGAAAACCGAAGCAAAGCTTCTTGCTTCTTTTTCGTTATCTTTAACGACAAATGTCTCACCTGCATTAGGAACACCGTTAAGACCCAAAATTTCAACAGGAGTTGAAGGACCGGCAGCTTTGATTCTGCGTCCCTTGTCATCCATCATGGCTCTGACACGTCCGTATGCCTCACCTGCCGCAATGGCATCACCGACTTTTAATGTACCTTTTTGTACAAGTACGTTTGCAACGGAACCTTTTCCTTTATCAAGTTTAGCCTCAAGTACGAGACCTCTTGCCTTACGATTTGGATTTGCCTTAAGTTCGCACATTTCGGCACTTAAAAGTACCATATCCAAAAGGTCGTCAATACCTTCTTTTGTGTGAGCCGAAACAGGTACGAAAATTGTTGTACCGCCCCAATCTTCAGGGATAAGTTCGTGTTCCGATAATTCCTGTTTAACCTTATCAACATTTGCCGATGGTTTATCTATTTTGTTAACCGCAACGATAATCGGAATATCAGCTGCTTTCGCATGGTTAATTGCTTCAACGGTCTGCGGCATTACACCGTCATCCGCAGCAACTACCAAGATTGCAATATCCGTTGACTGAGCACCTCTCATACGCATTGCCGTAAATGCTTCATGTCCCGGTGTATCAAGGAATGTAATCTTTTCGCCGTTTTTCTCAACGGTATATGCACCGATATGCTGTGTAATTCCGCCGTGTTCGTGAGATGTAACGTTTGTTTCTCTGATAGCATCAAGAAGTGATGTTTTACCATGATCGACGTGACCCATTACACAAACTACCGGTGGACGACTCTTAAGTGTTGCGGGATCTTCTTCCTCCTCCTTAAGAATCTCTTCAATCATGTCGATTTTAACTTCTTTTTCAGAAATAACATCATATTCAAGAGCAATTTCTTCGGCAGTCTCAAAATCGATTTCCTGATTAATCGTAACTACCTTGCCCTGTAAAAAGAGCTTTTTAACCAAAGCCGATGGCTGAAGTTTAAGTTTGTCCGCAAGATCTTTGATTGTAAGTGTTTCCGGAATTGTAATAACCTTAATCTCCTCTTCTTGCTTAACTTCAGGTTTGTTCTTTGTTATATCGCTCTTCTTGAGTTTTGAATTTTCCTGCTCGTCAAGACGGTCTTTTGACTTGTCTTTTTTGCTTGCATACTGATTCTTTGTAAAGTTTCTGCTGTCGCTCTTTTTGTTGTTGTTAACATCCGGAGCGGGCTGAGCGGATTTTTTGTTATTATCGAATCTGTCTTTCGAAAATCCCCTGTCGTTTCTGTCATTTCTATCGTTTCTTTCCGGTCTGTTGTCGTTGCGACCCTGACGATCATCTCTGTTATCGCGATTATCTCTTTGTTCGCGTCCCTGTACTCTGTCATTTGATGCAGGTCTTGCTGCGTCGCGATTAAGAGGTCTGCCACCGATAGGACCGTCGAAAACTCTTCCTCTAGGCTCTCTTTTTACCTGTTCGTTAACCGGTTTTTGTACCTGCTCTCTTTCAGGCTGCACATTTTTGTTTGATGGAGCACTGTCTTTGCCCAAAGCTCTTTCAAAAGCTTTGCTGACATCAACCGGACCCTTTTGTTGCTGCGGTTTAGCCTTATTGTCCCCACTGCGCTCAATATTGATTTTTTCTTTGTGGCTGAAAATCTGGCGTGATTCTCCTCTACCGCCAAAACGCTTGCTTGATGAAGAGTTTTGAGGATTAAATACCGCTGAAATTTTCTTCTTTGGTTTTTGTTCTGCCTCATCAGCCTTTTTCTCTTCTTTTTGAGCTTCCTCTTTTTTAGGCTCTTCTTTTGCCTCTTTTACCGGCTCTGCGCTTTTCTTCGGTGAAGAACCCGAAACAACGCTTTTTACATAAGCCACATCTTCTTCCGAAACCGTGCTCATGTGGCTTTTAACCTCAACGCCTTTTTCAATCAATATATTTAAAATTTCTTTCGTTTCTTTTCCTAATTCTTTTGCAAGTTCGTGAACTCTCATATTTTACAACCTCCTGAATTTCTAGTTAGATGTTTGTTCGCAAAACAATTCTTTTATCCTGCCGGCAAAGCCCGAATCGATTATTGCAATTGTAGCTCTTGACGCTTTTCCCGCCCATTTTCCAAGCTCGTCTTTTGTAGCATATTCAAATATAGGCACATGGTAAAAACTGCATTTATCATGAAAAAGCTTTTTGGTATTGTCCGACGCATCCGTGGCAACAATAACAAGTTTTGCCTTTCTTTCTTTAACAGCAGCTTCTGCCAAAAACTCGCCGCTTTGGGTTTTTCCCGCTTTGGTTGCCATACCAACCATAGATAAAATCTTATCTTGCAAATTTACATCTCCTCTTTCAGCTTGTCGTATATATTCTGTGGAATGCTTGTTTTAAGGGATCTTTCCAAGCCTTTGCTTTTATGGGCCTTTTCAAGACATTCCAGTGATTGGCATACATACGCTCCTCTGCCGTTTTGCCTGCCGGTTTTGTCGATAACAATGTCACCTTCCGGTGTAAGAATAACTCTTACAAGTTCGGACTTTGGCTTCATTTCTCCGCAACCGGTGCATTTTCTAAGTGGAATTTTTCTATTCGTCATAGTTTCCTTCCTCATTTTCATCGTATGACTCATCAAATTCTTCCTCATACTCATCTTCAGAGTAGCTTACATATTCATCTCCGAAATATTCGGCAATCCAATCAGCTGCCTGTGACTCGCTTCTGATATCAACTTTAAATCCTGTAAGTCTTGCCGCAAGTCTTGCATTCTGTCCTTCTTTACCGATTGCAAGTGAAAGCTGATAATCAGGCACGATAACTTTTGCCGATTTTTCGTCTTCATCCGCAATAACAGTAATAACCTTTGCAGGGCTTAATGCATTTTCAATAAGAACGGCCGGATTTTCATCCCAATTGATAATATCGATTTTTTCTCCGCGAAGTTCGCTGACAATGGAATTAACCCTTGCACCGTTCTGACCAACGCAAGCACCGATTGGATCTACATCCGGGTTGTTTGACCAAACCGCGATTTTTGTTCTTGAACCGGCTTCTCTTGCGATGCTCTTTATTTCAACAGTTCCGTCTTTAACTTCCGAAACTTCTGCTTCGAAAAGTTTTTTAACGAAATCCGGATGTGTTCTTGATACGATAATTCTCGGTCCCTTTGCGTTATCTTTAACTTCGAGAACGTAAAGTTTGATTCTTTCTGTTGGTTTGAACACTTCTGTTTTAACCTGCTCGTTTTCCGTTAAAATCGCATCTGCTTTACCGAGATTGATGCTGTAATTTCTGCCGTTAACACGCTGAACAACACCTGTAACGATGCTCTTTTCAAGTTCCGAAAATTTGTTGAATACGGATTTTCTTTCCTCTTCTCTGATTTTCTGTGTAATAACGTTCTTTGCGGCACCAACAGCGATACGACCGAAGTCTTTTGCATCCACTTCTTCGCAGATTGTCTCGCCCACTGCAGCTTTTTTGTTGATTTTTCTTGCATCTTCCAATGAAATCTGTGTTGTTTTGTCTTCAACGGATTCAACAACTTCTTTTTCGGAGTAAACGTGAATTTCACCCGTTTCTCTGTTCATTGTTACTTTAACGTTTTCTGCCTTTGCATTACTGTTTTTGTAAGCTGTGATAAGAGCGTTTTCGATTGATTCGAAAAGCACGTCTTTGCTTATATCTTTTTCTTTCTCTAAAATATCCAATGCAGCTATTAATTCTAAATTATCCATTTTTTCCTCCTAAGTGAATGTATCCAAACTGTATTGTTAAAATTCTATATATGGGCGAATAAGTGATATTTCGCGCATTTCAATCGTCTCGTCATTGCCATCTTCATCTGTGATGGTAACGCTGTCCGGTGTATGAGCTTTTAACTCTCCCACCAAAACTTTTTGTTTGTTTCTTGCTTTATAAAGATGAATCTCTATAAGTTTTCCCATATTTCTTTCGAAGTCTTTTTCCTTTTTCAAAGGTCTTGTAAGACCGGGAGAGCTGACTTCCAAGATATAGGCATCTTCAATAAAGTCTTCTTCGTCAAGCTTGGCTTCCAAAGCTCTGCTTACAAGCTCGCAGTCATTGACGGTGAAGCCGCCTTCCTTGTCAACATATGCACGAAGGTAAAAATTGCTTCCTTCTTTTACATACTCTACATCAACAAGTTCAAAGTTGTTGGCCTCAATTATAGGTTCCAAAAGCTGTGTTGTTCTCTCAACGTAGGTTTCGCGTTTTGCCATTAAAACACCTTTCTTTCCTTTCATCTGTTAGGCATAAAAAGAGTGGACCTCGTCGGTCCACTCGATAATCTAGCCTTATTTATGTTGTTCATTATACACCCTTGTAACTTACATGTCAACAGGCGATTTTTCGGCATTTCTAACAATATATGTTCCGAATATGCTTATTTTTTGTGCCTTTTATTTAGC
>CACZQX010000028.1 GCA_902783445.1 uncultured Lachnospiraceae bacterium | reverse complement strand
TCTGAAAATAAAATCATCCGGACGACCGTGTTTTCTGTAATTGATTATTTCGTAGCCTTTGGGAAGTTCGGATTTTGCGTGCTCTAAGAAAACATTTAAATCATCACGAAGCATACTGATGTCCAAATCATCGTCCCAAGGAATAAAACCGGAATGTCTTGCAGCACCAAGAAGAGTGCCGAAGGCCGCACAATATTTAATATCATGCCTTTGGCACACTTTTTCAATTTCCGACAAAACCTCCATTTGCGCTGCCCATGATGCTTTTATCATGGCAGGAATGGGAAAGCCTTCTCTTATTTCGTCTTCCAAAAATTCGTGTGAATTTGCCACCGCATTCTCCCAATACTTATTTTCTTCCGGGAAACAAATACTCGCAATGTTCGTGCTTGTTTTCCTTCCGATATGTTACATTATACTATCTCAGGGCTGATTTTTAAAGGGATTGAGGACATAAAAAATGCCCCGGTCGATCAGGGCATTTTTTATTATTATTTATATACACTACCTTCTCATTAGCAAATCAAGAATTTCTCTTTGCTGATATAGCTATATTAGCAGTGCTTTGAAAACAAACCATGAACAAAATGTAAACAAATTTGTCATGTTTTGTAAATAATTTATTTTATTTTGAAAATTTCTACAATATTTTTCCCTAATTCTTCAAAAGAATCTTAGTTAAGGAAATTTTTGTCGGCGTAAATTCTTTTGATTTCGTCTTCCCTGCGAGCAAAATACATGGTCAGCAGGCGTTCGGAAATAAAACCCGGATAGCGTTTTTGGTAATTGTCATCACGAAGCCCGTTACGTTCTTCAAGGGCAAAAAGAATAGGAAAAAGCCACTCACAAAAAGCATCAATTATCGGCTTTTTGCCAATAAACATATTGCACGGACTGTACAAATTACCCCTAAAGAAATCCTTCGCAAAGGCATAATCTTTGGGATGATGCTCTTTAAGATAGTCCATAACAAAATCCCAATCAGAAGCTATATGACGTCCTTTGTAGTTTTCTTCAACGCTTGGAGAGACATAAAGCGGAATCGGCAAGATAACATCAACATCATTGTCAATCACGCGTTGCAACCAATCATCCGGAAGGATGAAATGGCGGCGGTAATGCTCTAAGCCTACATAGTCTTCGGATGCGTTTTTCCAAATCCAATAAAGGCCCGTAAGTTCACAAAATTGTTTGTTTTTTTCGGAAATATTGTCTCCGGTGTTGTCAAATTTGATTTTGTTTGACACCGCTTTGTTTGGTTTGCTTTCCGAAGGTAAACCGGCTTTTATGGCAGAATCAAGCGAATCAAATAGTTCTTGGGTTTGTTCATCAATAGTTTCTCCGGCCATTGAAGCATTATCACTTATCCTTTTATCTGTAATTTCCGTACCTACCTGTAAGAAACTTGCATAAAGCGGCAGCTTATATCCTAACTTCGGCTCAGCATCAAAGGCTGTTTTCGCTACATATACACACGCATTACCCCTTGTGTAATCATCTTTAAAAGTGCAGGAGCCGCAGCCCTTTGCTTTCAGATCATTTATCTTTATGAAGTCCTTTCCGATGGATTCAAAATATTTGATTAAATATTTATTTCTGATTTCGGAGTCGAAGCTGTGGGTAACCTTAATAACGTTTTTGAAACCAAGCTCATTGAGCCTTTCCTTTATCTGCTCATGGTAAATGCCGCGAGTCGCAATATATACCAGAAAACTTGTATCCAATCCCGACAGATTATTTGTCTCTTTGTTGAGATCGATAACTTTTATGGCATCCACCTCATCCGGATTTTCCTCGTCATTGTCCACCAAAAAGCCGCAGATAGTCTTATCCGGCTCCAAAAACCTGATATATGCCGCAAGTGTGCGAGCGCGGGAATGAGCTCCGAAAATGTAAAGCATAATAACCTCCAAAATACATTATATTATCAAGATAATTATAGCATAGCAGCCTTACGTTTTTCAGCAAAATGTTGTATTATTTAAGTGATATATAACTATTTTGGAAGGGCAATATAAAATGGAAGCTAAGAAAAAGATTATCGCCGTTATTATAATGTGCGCGGCAGCTGTTGGGCTTATTATTCTGATTTTTGCTATAAATGCAAACAAAGGCGAAAAAAATGAAAAAGAAAGCAAGCTAACTACGGCAACAAGTGCTGTAGAAACTACTAACGAAAGCGAGCCGGAGACGGAAAGCAGTAGTCAAGAGGAAAGCTTTGTTGAAGAAAGTGAGACAGAAGATGCGTCAAATTGGGATAGTCTTGCTGCGCCGGCTTCCATAACAAGAGGTTCCAATGGTTACGTAGTGGCCATTGATGCAGGCCACCAGGCTTACGGAAATTTTGACCAAGAACCTAACGGCCCCAATTCGGACGTTTACAAAGCCAAGGTTGCCGGCGGCACAAGCGGTGTTGCAACAGGCAAGCCCGAATATCAGCTTACTCTTGAAATAGCTCTTTTATTAAAACAGGAACTTATTAACAGGGGCTATAGCGTTGTTATGATAAGAGAATCAAACGATGTGGATATAAGCAATGCCGAGAGAGCGAGGATGGCAAATGATGCGGGAGCAAACGCTTTTATCAGAATTCACGCCAACGGACTTAATGATTCTTCCGTAAGGGGTGCTCTTAGCATCTGCCAAAGCCCCGCAAACCCTTATAACGGCAACGTCTATTCTCAAAGCAGATATTTGTCGGAATGTGTTATTAATTCCTATTGCGCCGCTACAGGCTTTTCCAACCAAGGCGTTTCGGAAAGCGACAGCATGACGGGAATTAACTGGTCAAACGTTCCAAATACCATAATCGAAATGGGCTTTATGACAAACGCCGATGAGGATTTGGAAATGAGCGATCCAACATGCCAGCAGTATATGGCCTATGGAATCGCTAACGGAATAGATGCTTACTTTGGGTTATAAAGAATCTCTATCTTACAATCATGAGTCTTTGAATCCGCATTATAATTATCTCAATGCCTGTTCGTTGTTGCTTTAAGTAAAGACTCAAAGCTTTTCATTCTGAGTGCCATCATAACGGAATAGGGATTGTATATAGAATCCGCTTGCGAGAAAGAGTAGCCGTCATACCACTCCTTCATCAAAGAAAAATCCTGCCCGTTTTCTTTGCACATTTTTTCAACCTCATCCTCTGTAAAACCCGTATACTTTGCAAAATCACCCGGGTTTAAAACGGTATATTCCAAGAAGTCAGATATGGCCGATTCCATCCCATCCTTCTTTATCGGCAGAATACCCGTCATATAGGCTGCAGCAACAACCTTTGGTGTAACGTTGCCGTTTTTAAAAATTCCCCGAAGAAGATTTAAAAAGGCTTTTTGTGTATCTAAATCATCCTTGGCTTCTCTGAGAACGGCATCCCACTCATCTATAATAAAAACAATCTTTCGACCGGTGGAATAAACAAGTTGTAACAAAGCATCTGATAAGTTTTCGGTACGCAATTTCACCTTCAATTCGCTATTAATGTCTCTAATAATCGCGCTCATAATATCTGTGGCAATTTCTGAAAGATTGGCATTCTCTCCTTTTAATTTCGAGATAAAACCTGTGATATCCAAATAAATAACATTATACTTGTTTAAGTGTTTTCTAAAACTTTTCGATTTACTAATCTCGTAGTTTTTAAACAAATCCCTCGAATCGCATGTACAATCATAATATGCGCAAAGCATCTTAGCTGCAAATGACTTCCCGAACCTACGGGGTCTGCTTATGCAAGTAAGATTTTGTGCCGTGCCGACTGTACTGTTAACAAGATCGATAAGTCCGGTTTTATCTATATAATTGCCGTTAAGAATTGCCACGAATCCCTCATTCCCCGGATTCAGATATTTTCTTGCAGCATATGAGCTTTCCTCTTTTACGAATGTACTTCCCACTTTGCTATCGACGGGCTCGACAGCTTTTGTCGAGTGTATTAAGTTATAATTATGTCGTTTGCAAATTTTTCCAATTTCACACTAAATTTTGTCAGCGTCAAAAATAAAACTTGATTTATCTTAACAAATGCTTTAATATCATATATAAGAAATGGGTTTTTTGTCCGGTAGGCTTTAATTAGCCGAGGGGGTTGCCTGTTTCTTTTTTTATGTCTATAACATCATAAAGATATAGCTTATTATCGTTAGCATGACGAATCAACATAGAAGCATGAAACACATTATACCTTTCAAGTTCTCCATCTGCTGAATAAACCGGCAGCGCAAACCTTGAATCGTAGCGAAACCAGCCGTATTTTGCATCTCTTGCATGTTTCGATGTTTTGTTTTTTCTAAAATGTTTTCCCTTTGCAATACTCAACATTTCAGGAATTCCTTGCGCTGCGTTTGCCTTTGCCTTTGCATTTGTTCCCCTTAAAGCAGCTGTATAGTTTGATCCCGTATATTCATCAGGTAGATCCTTCCCAATATAAACTACATCTTGTGTTTCAGCAATTTGGTAAAAATCTCCTACATAGTCTTTCAAGTACTCCTTAACGTCGTTCCATTCTATTGCCCTTTTGCCTTTAAAACGTATGTCATTTATTATTACTATTTTATTCCCATCAATATCATTTATTATGGAAATATTCCGTTGATTTGCTTTCACTCGTTGCCAGTCTCCTCCCTTTTCTTCATTTCCCTATAATAGGCCAAATAGCGATATGCTGTTCTTCTACTAATTTCGCTTTCGGAAACAATTTCTACAATAGTCATTCCATTTTCATATTTTGCAACAAAATCGTTATATGAAGACATCCATGCCTCGTCATGTTTTTTTCGACCTCCGAAATTGCGGTTGCGCAGTTCTTCATTTTCTTTTCTTAAGGCTCTATTTTCTTCTTCTAATTCTTTTATTCTTTTTTTAGCTTCTTCCAACGTTTTAATTTGCATTTGTGCCTCCTTGGTATAAATGCTAATCTGAAACTGAGCCACTAAGGCAAGTAACGCTGACTTGAAAGTGAGCCACCTTATATTTACTCTGAATAAAAAGACTTTTTTATTCGGAGGGAAAGACGGTGATTATCACAATGCAAGATTACGATGAAATTCGTAGACGTTACAATGCCGGCGAAAGCCAGCGTCAAATCGCTAAAAGTTTAGGCATTTCCAGAAATACCCTCAAAAAGTATTGCGAAGGAAATGCAGTACCTTGGGAGCGTAAAACTCCCGAACGAGAATCCTCTGTATTAACAGATGATGTCGTTGAATTTATTCAAAGTTGTTTGGATGAAGATGCGAATGAGCATCTAAAAAAACAAAACCATACAGC
>CACZQX010000027.1 GCA_902783445.1 uncultured Lachnospiraceae bacterium | reverse complement strand
TGTTTTCATCGGACCTACAAGCGAAATCATGAACAAAATGGGTGATAAGATTTCATCAAAACAGATGGCTATCGACGCGGAAGTTCCTATTATTCCGGGTGTTGACCATGCGGTTAAGTACATTGATGAAGTATTTAAAATTGCTGATGAAATCGGTTATCCTGTAATGCTTAAAGCTTCAAACGGCGGTGGCGGACGCGGTATGCGTATCGTTAACAGCAAAGAAGATATGGAAAAGGAATTCGAAGAAGCCAAAAACGAATCAAAGAAAGCATTCGGTGATGACAAAATATTCGTGGAAAAATACCTTAGAAGTCCAAAACACATCGAAGTTCAGGTGCTCGGAGATAACTACGGCAATGTTGTTCATCTATTCGATCGTGACTGCTCGGTTCAGAGACGTCACCAGAAGGTTGTGGAATACGCACCTGCGTTTTCCGTACCCGAAGAAACACGTAAAATTATTTTTGACAGTGCCATCCGTCTTTCAAAGAAGGTTGGTTACCGCAACGCCGGTACATTGGAGTTCCTCGTTGATGCGGATAATAATCCATACTTTATAGAGATGAACCCTCGTATTCAGGTTGAGCATACTGTCAGTGAAGCCGTTACAGGTATCGACCTTGTTCAGTCGCAGATTTTGGTTGCTGAAGGTTATGCACTTGATTCACCTCAGATAAACATTCCTAACCAGGAATCAATCCATCAGAACGGTTTCTCAATCCAGACTCGTATCACAACGGAAGATCCTAAAAACAACTTCCTTCCGGATACAGGTAAAATCGAAGTTTACCGTTCCGGTTCGGGTGCCGGTATTCGTCTCGACGGTGGTAATGCTTACACAGGCGCAGTTATTTCACCTTACTACGACAGCTTGCTCGTTAAGGCTATTTCACACGGACGTACTTTTGATGATGCCATCAGAAAATCAACACGTGCTTTAAAGGAAATGCGTATTCGTGGTGTTAAAACAAACATCCCATTCCTTATTAACGTGCTTAATCATGAAGTTTTCAAAAGCGGAAGCTGCTATACAACATTTATAGAAGAAACACCTGAACTCTTCGACCTTACACAGAGTCAGGACCGTGCAACAAAAATCATCGAATTCATCGGTAATCAGGTTGTCAATGCGGAACGTAAAGCTCCGGCAAATACCGTTTATGCTATGCCTAAGTCACCTGAATACGACAAAACAAAGAAAATCGTAGGTGCAAAAGATGAATTCTTAAAACTCGGTGCAAAAGACTTCACACAGAAAATCTTAAAAGACAGCAAACTTTATGTTACTGATACAACCATGCGTGATGCACAGCAGTCACTTATGGCAACTCGTGTAAGAACAAAAGACTTGCTTGGTGCCGCACCTGCACTCAATGCTGCTCTTGCAAATGCATTTTCCGCAGAAACATGGGGCGGTGCAACATACGATACAGCATATCGTTTCTTGAAAGAGTCACCATGGAGACGTTTGAAAGAGCTTACAAAAGCAATGCCTAATACTTTGCAGCAGATGTTGCTTCGTGCTTCAAATGCGGTAGGTTACAGCAACTACCCTGACAATGTGGTACGCGAATTCATCCGTATTTCCGGAGAAAAGGGCGTTGACGTATTCCGTATTTTCGACAGCCTTAACTGGGTTGAAAATATGAAAATGCCTATCGAAGAAGCATTAAAGACAGGCAAAATCGTAGAAGGTACTCTTTGCTACACAGGCGATATTTCAAGCCCTGACGAGAAGAAGTACACACTTGATTACTATGTTAAAAAATCAAAAGAACTTGAAGCCCTCGGCTGTCATGTTCTTGCAATTAAAGATATGGCAGGCCTTCTTAAACCGTTTGCCGCAAGAGAACTTGTGGGAACTCTTAAAGAAGAACTTAATATCCCTATCCACCTTCATACACATGATTCAACGGGTGCGGGTGTTGCAACGGTTCTTATGGCTGCACGTGCAGGAGTTGATATCGTAGACCTTGCTCTCGAATCAATGAGCTCACTTACAAGTCAGCCTACAATGAACACGGTTGTTGAAGCTCTTAGAGGAACGGAAAGAGACACAGGACTCGACAATGATGAACTTACAGCCGTAAGCAGGTATTTCGGTGAAGTTCGTAAGCTTTATGCTCCTTTTGAAAGTGAAATGAAATCTCCTAACTCGGAGATTTACAAATACGAAATCCCGGGCGGTCAGTACTCAAACCTTCTTGCACAGGTTAAGTCAATGGGAGCAGGCGACGATTTTGAAACTATCAAAATGCTTTACAAAGAAGCAAACGATTTGCTTGGAAACATTGTTAAGGTTACACCTTCATCAAAAGCTGTCGGTGACTTTGCAATATTCATGTTCCAGAACAAACTTACAAAAGATAACATTTTAACCGACGGTAAAGATTTATCATATCCTGATTCGGTAGTTGACTACTTTAAAGGCATGATGGGTCAGCCTGAAGGTGGATTTCCTGAAGAACTTCAAAAAATCGTTCTTAAAGGTCAAGAACCTTTAACAGAGCGCCCGGGCAAACTTATGCCGGATGAAGATTTGGGAGCAATCAGAAAACACCTTTGCGATACATACGGATACGGCGATTTGGATGAGGATACATTGGCTCAGAAAGTTATCAGCTATGCTCTTTATCCAAAGGTATACGAAGACTATTGCAAACATACACAGGCTTACAACGATACGACTCTTCTTGACAGCCACGTCTTCTTCTACGGACTCAGAAGAGGCGAAGAAACCGTTCTTCATATGGAAGAAGGTAAAGACCTTATTATCAAACTTTTGGAGGTTGTGGAGCCCGATGAAGAGGGTATGAGACTTGTTGCATTTGAAGTCAACGGAGCTGTTCGTCACGTTATGATTCAGGATAACAAGCTTGAAGTTAAAGCCGATCTTCGTCTTAAAGCCGAAAAAGGAAATCCGCAGCACCTTGGTTCATCTATTCCCGGTACTGTCGGTAAAGTACTTGTTAAGGAAGGCGACAAAGTTGAGGTTAACATGCCTCTTATGACAGTAGAAGCCATGAAGATGGAAACAACGGTTGTTTCGAAAGTGGCAGGTTCTGTTGATAAGATTTATGTTAAAGAAGGCGATCAGGTTAAACCTGAAGACTTACTTATTTCATTCCACTTGGATAAATAAAGCAGAAATCAATAAAAATAATCGGCAGTCGAACTTCGTCGGCTGCCGATTGCTCTTTGGTGAAGGATACGCAAAAATCTTTGAAAAATCAGCATTTAACCTATTTGACAATTATCATTGTGATATGTTAGTATGTTATTACTTTACTACGATAAAGAGAATATGTGGAGGAACTTAAATTATGAAAAAACTAATCGCGCTGGGATTAGCAGTAATTACCGCTGCTTTTACGCTTACGGCTTGTGACAAGGGTTCATCCGATTCGGACCTTGCATCAATCGAAAAAGCGGGGAAAATGGTTATTGGTATTACAGAATACGAGCCCATGAACTATTATGACGAAAACGGTGAACTTATCGGATTCGATACCGAATTTGCAAAAGAAGTTTGCGAGCTTTTGGGAGTTGAAGCTGATTTCCAGATTATCGATTGGGATATGAAAGAAACAGAACTTAAATCCAAAAACATCGACTGTATCTGGAACGGTCTTACGGTAACGGAAGACAGAAAAGAAAATATGGATTTCACAGATACATATCTTGCAAACAAACAGTGCATTATCATCAACAAGAAGAGTGCCGACAAGCTTTCAAAAGCAGAAGGTTATGACAAAGATACCGTAATCGCTGCTGAAAGCGGTTCTGCAGGTGAAACAGCCATTGCTGACAATGAAAACCTTTCAAAATGTCAATATGTGGCAGCTGATTCACAGCAGGCAGCATTACTTGGATTACTTTCGGGTAACTATGATGCAATCGTTGTAGATTACACACTTGGCAATGCAAGCGTTGGAAAAGGCGATTATGCTGATATGCAAATTGTTGATTCAATCGAACTTGAAGATGAGCTTTACGCAATCGGTTTCAGACTCGGTAGCGATTTAACGAACAAAGTTAATGAGCTTATCAAATCTTTAAGAGAATCGGGCATTTTGGCTGATATCGCAGCTAAATACGGTGTAACCGATCTTTATGAACAGGCAGAACAGTAGAAAACTGCTTTAACAATTAAAAACAATGACTGAAATCGGGTAGGTTTTTGGCCTACTCGATTTTATAGAATGGAGATTTTTTATGTCATTTGCAGATGTAACCATAAAGCTTTTAAACGGCTTTGGTGTATCCCTTGCGCTCTTCGCGCTTACATTAGTTATTTCATTGCCTTTGGGTCTGGTATTTTGCGCAGGCAGCAGATGCAGATTTAAACCTCTCAGATATATAGTAAGAGGATTTGTTTATATTATAAGGGGAACCCCTCTTCTTTTACAGCTTATGGTAGTTGTATATCTTCCGGGTATCGCTTTTGATATGCCTCTTACAAAATGGACAGTTTTCGGAGGAAATGTTTCGGCAGCCTACTTTTTCGGCGCTTTGGCGGCTTTCGTTATAAACTATGCCTGCTATTTTTCCGAAATTTACAGAGGCGGTATCGAGAATATGCCTAAAGGCCAGTATGAAGCCGGACAGGTCCTTGGTATGACAAAGTCACAGATCTTTTTTAAGGTTATATTATTGCAACTTTTCAAGCGTATCTTAACACCTATTGCAAACGAAACAATTACTCTTGTTAAAGATACGGCCCTTGCAAGAACGGTTTCGGTTGCGGAGATATTCTTCTGCGCATCGGAAATACTGTCACTTAAATATATTATTTGGCCGTTGTTCTACGCAGGCGCATTTTATTTGATATTCAATGCAATAGTTACAGGCATTTTCAACTATATTGAAAAGAAGTTAAACTATTTCAGAGCTTAAGAAAGGGCATAAAATGTCAGTATTAGAAGTTAAAAACGTAAAAAAACGCTTTGGCGAAAGCGAAGTGTTAAAAGGTATAGATTTTAAGTTGGAAAAAGGCGAAGTTCTTGCTATTATAGGTTCATCGGGAAGTGGTAAAACAACACTTCTTCGCTGTATCAATTTTTTGGAAACTCCTAATGAAGGCGAGTTTTACATCGAATCGGAAAAGATTTTTGATGCTAAAGATGCGGGAAATTTAAAAGAAAAGACAATAAGACAAAACAGGCTTCATTTCGGACTTGTTTTCCAGTCTTTTAACCTTTTCCCGCAGTACAGTGTTTTAAAGAACGTAACACTTGCGGCTGAACTTTTGGAAAAAGAAAAATTAAAAGCAGCCAAAGTATCCCGTACGGAGATGGGAATTGCTTTTAAACGAATCGAAAAGCACGCCTTGGAGCTTCTTGATAAGGTAGGCCTTAAAGAAAAGAAAGATGCTTATCCTTGCGAGCTTTCGGGCGGTCAGCAACAAAGGGTGGCTATAGCCAGAGCTTTGGCCTTAAACCCTGACGTGCTTTGCTTTGACGAGCCTACAAGTGCTTTGGATCCGGAGCTTACCGGTGAGGTTTTAAGAGTAATAAAAAGCCTTAAAGATTCGGGTTCAACCATGATAGTTGTTACTCACGAAATGGAATTTGCCAAAAACGTAGCAGACCATGTAATATATATGGCAGATGGTGTTATCGAAGAAGAAGGCAAACCGGAAGACGTGTTTAACAATCCGAAAAGTGAAAAATTACAGAATTTTTTAGCTAAATCATTAGAGGAAATTTAAAAGAGGTTAAGGTATGAATATTATTGTTATCGGATGCGGAAAAGTAGGACGTACTATAGTTAACAATCTTATTAAAGAGGATAATGACATTACGGTTATTGATATTAACCCGGATGTTATAGATTCCGTGGTAAATGAGGTGGATGTTGCCGGAATTGCGGGAAATGCGGCAAATCATGAGATACTTCTTGAAGCCGGCGTTAAAAAAGCCGACATTGTTATAAGTGTTACGAAATCGGATGAATTCAACGTATTATGCTGCCTTTTGGCGAAGAAAACAGGCGGATGCCAGACCATTGCCAGAGTCAGAAATCCGGAATACAACAATGAACTTAATTTCATAAAAGACGAGCTTGGTCTTGCAATGCTCATTAATCCGGAAATGGCTTCAGCGGTTGAAATGTCGCGAATCCTTCGTTTTCCTTCGGCTATTTCCGTGGATAGCTTTGCAAAAGGACGCGTGGAGCTTTTGCAGCTTAAGATTCCTGAAAACTCTTTCCTTGACGGAATGAAAATAAGAGACATCAGACCAAAGGCCAAAAACGATGTTTTGGTTTGCGGTGTAGAGCGTGGAGAAGAGATATTCATTCCTAACGGTGAATTTATTCTTAAAACCGGCGATACCGTCACCATTGTTGCATCACCGATGTATGTAAATGATTTTTTCAGAAAAGTAGGAGTTAGGGCAAACCAGGCGAAATCCGTAATTATTGCCGGCGGAGGAGAAACGGGCTTTTATCTTGCAAGCATTTTGTCCAAAACCGGCGTTGATGTAACCATAATCGAGCACGACGAAAAGAGATGCAATGAGATAAACGAAAGACTTGCAAAAGTCAAAGTAATTCACGGAGATGCAACTGACAGGGTTCTTCTTGACGAAGAAGGAATCGGAAGCGTTGATGCTTTTTGCGCACTTACAAGTTTTGACGAAGAAAACGTTATGCTTAGTCTTTATGCAAAGAAAGCATCGCCGAATATTAAAACAATAACAAAGATTAATAAAATCGAGTTTGACGATATTATAAAAGAAATGGATTTGGATACAATAGTATATCCTAAAGAAGTTGCGGCAGAGCATGTTACAAGCTTTGTAAGAGCCATGAAAAATTCCATGGGAAGCAATGTGGAGACAATGTACAGAGTTATCGGAGGAAAAGCGGAAGCACTCGAATTTATTGTAAAGGAAGGTTCCCCGGTTGTAGACAAGCCACTTATGGAACTTAATCTTAAATCGGATATTATCGTTGCCTGCATTACAAGAAAAGGTTCAATAATATATCCTCGCGGTAACGATTCCATGCAAGTCGGAGACTCCGTTGTTATAGTAACAACAAGAGAAGGACTTGATGACATAAAGGACATACTTGTATAAATGGTTTTAAGTTGATTGTGTGTTGGGAAGGGAGATGCACTTAGTTGGAAGTTGTTAAAACGCTGGCAAAATCCATAAGACAATACAATAAAGCTACTGTTTTAACCATGATTTTTGTGTTGTTGGAAGCCTTATTTGAGGTTATTATACCTACTTTAATGGCTTATCTTGTGGATTATGGTATAGATCTTGGAAATATGGATTATATTATCAAAATGGGTATAGTCATTTTGATTTCGGCAATGCTTGGGCTTTTATGGGGAGTCCTAAGCGGTGTAAACGCATCCGTTGCATCCTGCGGATTGGCCGCAAATCTTCGTCATGATATGTATGAAAATATTCAGAGATTTTCTTTTAAAAGTATAGATAAGTTTTCAACGGCAAGTATTGTTACAAGACTTACAACGGATACGACAAATGTGCAAAATGCCTATATAATGATTGTAAGAACGGCTCTAAGATGCCCTCTTGTTATATTGTTTTCTCTTATTGCGGCATTTAATCTTCATAGGGGAATGTCCTTTATATTCTTAATAAGTATTCCCATTTTGGGATTTATTCTTGTTTATATAGCAAATAAATGTCACCCTGTTTTTGAAAAGGTGTTCAGACTTTATGATAAACTTAACCGCGTGGTACAGGAAAATGTGCGCGGTATGCGAGTTGTAAAGTCTTTTGTGCGTGAAGACCACGAAGTGGAAAAGTTTGAAGGAATTTCAAAGGTAGTTTACGAAGACTTTTCAAAAGCGGAAAAAATAGTAGCTTACAACGTGCCGGCTTTGCAGGCGGTTTC
>CACZQX010000026.1 GCA_902783445.1 uncultured Lachnospiraceae bacterium | reverse complement strand
TTTATGGATTCGATTAAAGATGAAACACCTGCCGTTATGACGATTGCCGCAATAATAATGGCGCTGAAATACTCTATTCTTCCGTGTCCGAAAGGATGCTTTTTATCAGGCGGTCTCTTTGCCACTTTTATGCCTATAATCGTTATTACGGAAGATAAGGCATCCGTTAAATTATTTACCGAATCAAGAACTATGGCAATGGAATTGGCCAAAATACCAACCAAAGCCTTGAACGCAGCCAAAACAACATTAGCTAAGATGCCGATTATACTTGTTTTTGTTATCTCTTTTGCTCTCGAATCTTTTTCCTTCATTGCATTATCCCCCATATAGGTAAATTAATCAAAAGATATTCGTTTTTTTACATAAATAGATTATACTATATTTTCAATTTGCCAATCAATCGCATTTAAACCGTTTTTAGTTAAAAAATCATTACATTTACTGAAATGTTTACAACCGAAAAAGCCTCTGTGGGCCGATAAGGGACTTGGATGAGGTGCTTTTAAAACCAAATGCTTTGCATTATTAAGCATTACAGCCTTCTTTCCCGCCGGAGCCCCCCAAAGTAAAAACACTATCGGTCTGTCTTGTTCATTCAAGGCTTTTATTGTTGCATCGGTAAATTCTTCCCAACCTTTGTTTTGATGGGAATTAGCCTCATGTGCTCTTACGGTAAGAACGGTATTTAAAAGCAAAACTCCCTGTTTTGCCCATTTTACCAAATATCCGTTATTGGGAATATAGCATCCCAAATCATCCTTAAGCTCTTTGTAAATATTTAAAAGAGACGGCGGAATTTTAACATTTTCCTTAACCGAAAAACACAAACCATGAGCCTGACCGAAATCATGATAAGGATCTTGCCCGATTATAACCACCTTTACATCACTTAAAGGTGTGAAATGATAGGCGTTAAAAATATCATCCGCCGGGGGAAATATGGTTTTTGTTTTGTACTCTTCCCTAACAAAATCAAAAAGCCTTTTATAATAAGGCTTTTTAAATTCATCTTTTAAAACAGTTAACCAGTCATTTGAAATTTGTGACATAACAAACCTTCTATCATCAAATTAATCGCTTAAATTATAATCATTCATTAAAGCCTTACGGAAACTCCCTTATTTCTTAAATAAGACTTTAGGTCTTTTATCTCCAGCTCCTTAAAATGGAAAAGAGAGGCTGCAAGGGCCGCATCCGCCTTACCTTCTGTCAATGCATCGTAAAAATGCTCTTTTGTACCTGCTCCTCCCGATGCAATAACGGGAATTCCCACATTTTCACTTATGGTTCTTGTAAGCTCGATGTCATAACCGGCCTTGGTTCCGTCGCAATCCATTGATGTAAGAAGAATCTCGCCGGCGCCCAGCTTATAAGCCTTCATGGCCCATTCTACCGCATCTATTCCTTCGTCATGACGACCGCCTGCGGTATAGACATTCCAGCCACTGCCATCGGCACGTCTTTTCGCATCAATTGCCACAACAACACATTGGCTTCCGAATTTATCAGCAGCTTCGCTTATTAAGTTTGGATTTTTAACGGCTGCGGAGTTGATAGAAATCTTGTCCGCTCCTTCTCTGAGCAAAGCTTTAAAGTCATCTACCGTCCTGATACCGCCACCAACGGTAAAGGGAATGAATATGTTTTCGGCAACTCGCCTAACCATATCCACTACTGTATTTCTTGCATCGCTTGTTGCGGTAATATCCAAAAACACAAGCTCATCCGCACCTGCTTTATCATAGGCCATACCTACTTCAACCGGGTCTCCGGCATCTCGTAAATTAACAAAATTTACGCCTTTAACAACCCTGTTGTTATTAACATCGAGGCATGGAATTATTCTTTTTGTAAACATTATAAATCTCCGAAATTTTTAAGAATTTTAAGGCCCACATCTCCGCTTTTTTCGGGATGAAACTGGCAGCCAAAAACATTTTTCTGTTCAACGGATGCATGGAATCTTACACCGTAATCACATGTTGCCTTAACCTGTTTTTCATCTTTTGCCACAAGATGATAGGAATGAACAAAATATACATAAGATTCGTCTTCCATGTCTTTATACAGTCTGCCGTCATTTTGAAGATGTAAACTGTTCCAGCCAATTTGGGGTACCTTAAGGCCCATATCATCCTTAAATTTTATTATTTTACCTTCCAAAAGTCCCAGGCCTTTTACTCCCGGTGCTTCTTCGCTTTCGTCAAACAAAAGCTGCATTCCTAGACATATTCCGAGAAAAGGTTTGTCTCGTAAAATCAACTCATGAATAGTATCAACGAGATTGAATTTCTTGAGTTTTTCCATGCAGTCTCCGAAACTTCCCACACCCGGAAGCAATATTTTATCAGCATTTGAAAGCTTTTTTTCATCTCTTGTTATTACATTTTTTATATTCAAATAATCCAAGGCTTTGGAAACGCTTTTTAGGTTACCGGCATCATAATCAATAATTGCTAACATTTATCAAATTAACTCCTGTATCTGTCTTGCATATTCGTTAGGATCTTCGATAAGTGTCATTTTTCTGGCTTCGTTGACATCAATACCGTATTCCTCTTTAAGTTCTATTTCAATCTTATTTAATGAACCCAACATTCTCTTGTAGCAGCTTTCATCTTCTTTTTCAACACTTAAGGATTCAGCTTCCATAGTGTGAGCATCGAAGAGTTTAACACCCGTTATAAGAGCATCCAAAGCTTCAGCTTCCATGTCCATCTCTTTGTATCTCAAATAAGATTGATATTGATTTTCAACATACATAATAACTCTTACTTGATTGTAAAAACCTTCGTCGGCAGCTTTAATATTCATACCGTTGAGTTTTCTGTATGCTTCCAAATAATTACCGTTTACATAGTCGCTTATTGCGGATTTCAAGTTCTTTTGATATACAAGATAACTGCTTCCCACAATAATAAATATAATTGCAATGGCAATGAAAGATACTACTAAAATCATGCGACGTTTGGAAACCTTGACCACAACTTCGTCATCTGGATCCTTAGGACGTTTTTTCTTGACTTTTTTAACTTTTTCTTTCTTTTCTTTCTTGTCCTTTTTACCTTTTTTGCCTTTTTTATCGTCGCCTTCTTCGCCTTCTTCATCATCGATTTTGGCGCTGCGCTTTTCGTCGGAATCTTCTCCACCTTCTTCGGATGATTCGCCTTCGGCATCTTCACCCTTTTTCTTTTTACCGAAAAGGCCTTTTTTCTTCTTTTTCTTACCGTCTTCCCCTTCTTCGTTGTCTTCTTCGTCTTCCTCGTCTTCGGCGAATTCGGCAATTTTATTTAATGTTGCTTTAAGTTTGGCAAAAAAGCCCGTCGGTTCTTCCTCTTCCGAATCTTCTTCGCCTTCTTCATCTGATTTTGCTTTTTTCTTCTTTTTCTTTTCTTTTTTCTTTTTCTTCTTTTTCTTGTCTTCCTCTTCTTCTTCTTCCTCTTCTTGTTCGGATTCTTCTCCTTCTTTTTTAGGTTCTTCCTGATCAAACATAGCATCGATGTCCAAATCGTCTGAACTTACGGAATCTATAAGACCTTCCGTTGGATCCGAACCAAAATCAAGAATATCTTCAGCGTCTATGTCATCTGCGGAAATCGGTTGAGCATCAGCAAACAAGTCATCATCGGATAAGCCGTCAAATAAGCCTCCGTCAAACAAATCATCGGCAAAAATAGAATCAGCCGAACTATCAGAAGCAGGTGCCGAAAGTACATCATCAATCGGAAGATCGTCAACTTCGTTTTCAACAGACGCTGCTTCTTCAGCTGCTACAGGCTCTTCAGCTGCAACAGCATCATCCGCAACTATAGCTTCTTCCGTGGCAACAGCATCATCTTCAAATAATGAATCCAAATCATCCAAAAATTCAGCAGTATCTGCAGATATTTCTTCTTCAGCCACCGGCGCATCTTCAACTACCGGTGTTTCCTCTACTATCGGTGCTTCCTCAGCAACCGGTATTTCCTCTGCTGCAATCGGCTCTTCTACAGCTATCGGTTCTCCCTCTACTGCTACAGGTTCTTCTGCCGCCGGAATATCGTTATCTAAACCGAGATCCAAATCATCAAATGTGAGATCGTCAATCGGCATATCTTCAAATTCATCAATATTATCAAATAAATCATCATGATCCTGAGGCAATTGATCCTCAATAGAAGTTTCCGAAACTTCATCTGTTTTTGCCTCTTCGCTTGTCACAATGTTTTCTACATCAGAAACAGCCTGACTGCTTTCGTCAGGCTCTGTATTTTCTACAGGCGATTCTTTCGGGCCTTCAGACATTGATTGTAAAAGACTGTCTAAGTAATCCTCTTCCGCTTTGTTGTCTTTTGTGTTATCATCCGCCATTTATTTGTCTCCTAAACAAATCACATAATATAAGCTGCCAGAATCTCTCCCGGCAGCTTAAAATTTAAATTAATCTTCAATTCTTTTATCGATTAATGAGTCGATTACGCCAACGAGGTCACCGATTTCAGGTTTTGAAAGCTGAGCATCCGCACCAAGCGAAATACCTTTTGCTCTCATCTCATCGTTTACAAGTGATGAGAAAATAATAAGCGGAATATGTTTAAATGTATCCGAAGACTTAACTAACTTTGTAAGTCTGTGACCATCCATAACAGGCATCTCTATATCAGTAATAATTAAACTGCAAGATTCATCCAGTATACCTTTTTCTTCATATCCATTTAATATATCCCAAGCTTCTTTACCATTCTTGGCCATGGTAACATTTGTATAACCGGATTTTTGAATTGACTCCTGTATGAGTTTTGAAAGCAACGGTGAATCCTCTGCGATAAGAATAGGTTTAGCATTCTTACCTCTTGACTCGAATTGTTTGATATCGGATAATTTAAGACCTGTTTCCGGACTAATATCTGATACGATTTTTTCAAAATCAAGTACAACAATTAATTTATCATCAAATTTTATAATACCTGTCGCAACACCTTGATCTTTGTTGTTAAGCGTTGCATCCGGTGTTATGATGCTTTCCCATGAAACTCTGTGTATCCCCAATACTTCATTTACATGGAAACCAACATTCAACTGGTTAAAGTTAGTGATAATCATCATATCTCCATCTTTTGTCGGTACATCCATTGATAATGCCTTCGAAAGACTTACTGATGTAATCATTGTATCTCTCGGCATAAAAATGCCTTCAATACAAGGATGTGAATTAGGAATCGGTGTAGCTCCGGTATAAGGTAATATCTCTCTTATCTTTGCTACGTTGATTCCGTAATAGTTACTACCCACCTTGAATTCTAGGACCTCTAACTCATTGGTTCCGCTATCAAGCAAAATATTTGTCTCCATATAAGAAACCTCCTCACTATTTATATAATCTAGATATTATTCCAATGTGACTTTTACGGAATTTTTTGAAGAATCCGTAACTTTCAAATCTATGCTATTAATATCCGTGGCATCATCAGGCTTAATATAGAAAAGTAATACTGTTTCTACCGTTTCCCCGCCGCCTATTGTTCCTTCATACATATTTAAAGCATTAAATGTATTAACGGAATAGATGCCGTTTAGATTAATAGTATCATTGATAGTTGCTACAAAATCCGCCGCACCGATTAAGTCAATATTCTTGCTTTCCGATGATGGATTTGTAACATTGAAATTAAGTGCCAATACTTTGTATCCTGATTTTTTAACCTGATATGTTGCGGTTTCATCAGGATAAACATCATAAACTTTATGCCCCGTATAATCAACTTTGAAATCCGGCAACAAGACAGCCTTATTAAGCTCTGTGGCCGTTTCTTTATCATCTGATTTATCTTTATCCGAATTGTCCTTATTGTCAGAATCTTTATCGGTGGACGTTTCGTCCTCTGATTCAGTGGTTTCATCTTCTGTGCTTGTTTCTTCTTCGGTTGTGAATTCCAGATTTTTCTGAAAATTCTTATCATTATTCAAAAGAAGATATGCACCGTATTGTGCAACCAAATATTGGTCTTCTTCGCTAAGGTTGATAATGTCATCACAACCCGTAAGCCCTAGCATCATAACAAAGACAATGCAAACGGCAAATATTTTTTTCACATGCAACCTCCGTAAAGCGCTCAAAAATATTGAAAAATGCACTTAATATATACAGTTATTGTAACATCATTTGCTTAAAACTGTCAATCTTAGATTGACTGATAATAATACTATTTTAAGCAAATTTTTCTAACTAATTTTTGCATTCAAGCTCAAACCAAAATACAACTCCGCCTTCGACATTCTCAACACCGTATTTTTGGTTCATTGACTCCATTATGGCCTTTACTATCGAAAGCCCCAAGCCGCTACCGCCGTATTCTCTGGTTCTTGCTTTGTCCGCTTTGTAGAATTTATCCCACAAATGTTCCAAAGACTCTTCCGGAATATGATTCCCGCTGTTAAATACATTAATCCTTGCGACTTCCGGATTGTCGGTAATAATATCAATTTTTATTTCATTTTCCCCGGAAACGTGATTAATCGCATTACTTACGAAATTATTGATAACTTCTTCGATTTGGAACTCATCCGCCCATACATAAACGGATTTGTCGCAATCATAAGACAAATTTATATTTTTTTGCTTTATCAAAATCATTGATGAATTTAAAACGCCGCTAATAACTTGGCATATATCGAATCTTTCCATCACTACGTGGTAATTGCCGAATTCGATTTGATTTAAAGACAACAACTTCTTAACGATATTATTCATACGTTTTGATTCATCAATAATTACATCGCAATAATAATCTCTACTTTCGGCATCATCGTATATATCCTCCTTTAAACCTTCGGCATAGCCCTGGATTAAAGCAATGGGCGTTTTTAATTCATGAGAAACGTTTGATAAAAACTCTTTCCTTTGCTCATCAATTTGAGTTTTTTTATCAATATCTTTTTGAAGCTCAAGATTGGCGCTTTTAAGCTCAGCAATCGTATTCTTTAATTTCTCGGAAAGCTCGTTCATGTTTTTACCGAGAACATCGATTTCATCCCTACGTTTTCCTGTATATTTTGCCTCAAAATCATCATCCATCATCTTTTGGGAAATATCGGACAAATTCCTAATTGGCCTTGTAAAATAAAGAGAAAACAAATAAAACATCAAAATTACAAGAGTAATCATGAGTATAGTAGTTAGAAAATATGCCCTGTTATTATAAGCAAATCCCGTCGTTGACGAAGCTTGGGCCGCCATTCGCAGAATAAAACTACTTCCATCGGATAGTTTTCCCCACATTTCGAAATATGATGTATCGTCAGATGTTTCCTGATATTTTTGAAATGTATAGTTTTCGGTTGTTTTCAGAATATCATGAGAATAAGCATTATTGTTATGATTATTTAATGTTTTTTCATAACGTTCCCTAAGTTGGCTTTCATTACCGTAACCGAAACGCACATTGTCCTTGTCAGAAAAAATCAAAAGGGTTATGCCCTCCGCCTCGCACAAAGAACACAACCTGTCGTTAACTTTTTCGCTTATTTCATCGCTGTTTCCGGCAAGACTGTTAATGTTGTTATATATTTTTTCGAATGAATTCTGTCTCTGATAATAATAATATTCTTTAACTATCAAAAAGTTGGCCGCATAACTGATAAATACCAGAATAATTACAAAAGCCAATAGCAAAGCTATTATTTTTCTTTGAATTGAGGATCTCATTTCTCGTCCACCTCAAATTTGTAACCCATTCCCCAAATAGTTTTAATATTTACGCCTGATTTTCCAAGTTTGCTACGAAGTTTTTTTACATGTGTATCTATGGTTCTGGCATCACCGAAATAATCATAATTCCAAACATTATTGAGAATCTTTTCTCTTGAAAGCGCAATTCCTTTATTTTCCAAAAAATAAAGTAACAATTCGAACTCCTTAAAACTGAGATCGATTTTTTCACCCGCAACGCTTACGGTATGACTTGCAATATCCATCTCCACGTCTCCTACCGCAACAACATCGGAATCACCGATTTTATTGCTTCTTCTAAGAAGAGCGTCAATCCTAGCCACCAAAATTTTAGGACTGAAAGGTTTTGAAATATATTCATCCACTCCAAGCTCAAAACCAAGCAATTCATCCATTTCTTCAGCTTTCGCAGTCAACATAACAATTGGAATTTTAGAAAATTTTCTGATTTCACGACATGTTTGCCAACCATCCAGTTTAGGCATCATAATATCAAGAATAACAAGGTCGATATCCTTATTCTTATACATTATTTCTAAAGCTTCTTCACCATCTTCTGCCTCTACAACCGTATAGTCTTTCTTTGTAAGAAAATCCTTTACAAGTTTTCTCATCCTCGCTTCATCATCAACAACAAGAACCTTTGGCTCGTTCATATTGTGTTCCTCCTACTTAAGTAGATTTTTTTCGTTCAAAACTCTCTCCCTTTCAGTCAAGTCTTCCTCCCATGACTCATACTGCCTTTCCAGACGAGCTTTGTAATTTAAAATATTTAAATTCTCGCTGTCCGAATAAACTCTGAACTGAATAAACACAATAACCACAAGAATAGCCGCTATGGCCACCACTACAACCAATGGCTTAAGCAGGCTTATATTTAAGACCTTTTTAGGTTTTTCTTTCTTTTGATTGTCATTTTTTTTAAGGGTTTTCATGATTTGATCGTTAACTTCTTGATCTTCTTTCGAAATCCCCGTCAAATGTACCGGAACGCTTTTTAGCTCAGCAGAAGAATAATCATATTCTTCCATTAAAATCTTTCTGATATTTCTTAAGAAATCGATGCCGACAACCGTTGTAAACAAGTCTCTTTCCAGTAATTTGTTATAAATTGCCAAAAGACTCGCCGCATCGTCATAATTAATTTTTGAATTAATATGCTGAATACCTGCCGCTTCTTTTTTTGCAAACTCCATTTCGGCATTTGAAGAAAAAACATATCCAGCATACTCATAAAGCTCTTCTGCCATAATACTCCCGAAAATCTATCTGTTTTTCAATCTGTTTTTTGAAAGATCGTATACTTTTTCCATTCTTCTTTTTTGTAAAATATATGATGCCAGGGCTGTAACCCTTGCCGTAAGCTCACATCCGTATAAAAAAAGGTTGTCATCAAGCTTTTCCATTCGAATAACCTTACCTTTAAGATTAAAATGTGCATTCATTTCGCCATCATCAAATTTAATCTTTAGAGGGTAATTCACATAATTATTGATTTCATGTGAAGTCACAATAGAAAAACCCGTTTCGCTTAAATCATGAACATTGGCAGCAAAAATATTACCTACCTTACCCGTAGCACGACCTGAAGCGCCGATTCTGACACGTTCGCTTGTGCGTCTGTTCATGGCACTGCTTTCCGAAATACATGTAATAAAATGTTGAAGTTTATTTCTATATATAATTTGACGAACTTCACAATTCTTCCAAACAATCGGAACACCTTTTCCATCATTGTATATAACGGAAATGCTTAAATTCGGGCTTCTTAAATTAACAATTTTACCATTATAACGGACAGGATTAATGATTAATCCGCCTTTTTTAATATACTTAACAGAAGAATCAAATGTTATACTTTCGCCATGAATGCTTGCTTCAATGACAAATTCCGTATTAACGGCCAAATCCACCAGTTTTTTACTTGCCATTATATCACTCCGAACTTCCCCTCACATATAATATATTACATTATATAACCCTACAATTCAAGTAAATAAGCAAAATGAAAAATGGCAACGCCTACAAAAATATAAACGTTGCCAAATTAAAATCAGATAAATAAATTATTCACCTTTAATATAGTCTGCTGCTGATTCAGCTGCCATACGACCTGTATTAACAGCAAATCCCATTGTATTACCAGGGATTGTGAAGTTGTAGCTGTCACCATAGATTGTATTAGCATCCGAACCCGCTGAGTAAAGACCAGGAATTGGGTAGAATTCATCATCAAGTACTTCGCAGTATTTGTTGATTTTAATACCACCAACAGTACCGTAAGATGCAAGATAGAATTTACCTACAAGATATCCGCCTTTACCTGTGATTTTATGTAAGAATTTAGGGTTTTTATTGAACTGTAAATCTTCTTTGTTATCACAGAACGAGTTATATTCATCGATTGTGTATTTAAGTGTGTCTAAATCAATATCAAGCTTTTCAGCGAGTTCTTCCATTGTTTCAGCATAAATAAAGCCTTCATAATTCTGCTTAATGGCAAGCTCAATCTGTTCATCGCAAATATCAACGGCGTTCTGAGGATGAACAAGGTCAACAAGGTCAGGACCGTTTTTTCTGTAATCGTTAAGAATACCTCTATCCATAATAAGGTATGCGTAATGACCAGGCTGCTCTTTGATTGCATTACCTGTGTATGTTGTATTACCCATTACACCTTCGTTCATGAATCTGTCACCAAGCTGGTTGATGAAAAGGTTTGGCTGACGAAGTGCCGTATCAAGCAAGAACCAGTCCATGTTGTTTGGAAGCTGGAAGATAGCTTCGATGTTAGCGCCGTATTTCATAGCTCCGGCTTTCCACATCATGTTAAGACCATCACCTGTAATGCCAGGAATCATGAATGGGAAGAAGTCTTCTCCAAGGTGAAGATTGAATTCTTCTGCAATCATGTCGTAGTTGTTACCGAAACCACCTGTTGCAACGATAACGGCTTTAGCTCTTGCTTCAATTTCTTCACCTGAAGAATCTTTGGCTTTAACACCTACTACTGTGTTGTAACCATCTTCGTCTTTTTCGCAGATAAGATCTGTAACAGATGTTTCCATTTCAAACTGAACACCGAGTTCTTTAGCTTTATTCTGCATGATTTTGTTCATTGTACCTGCACAACGAGGGCCGGGTTCGCCGCTTTCAGGCATTACGATATGCCATGTTGCTGCAGATTCTTCGAAGTATCTGAATGCACCTGCAAATTTAACACCCATATCTTCTAACCATTTAATTGTTTCCGTACTCTTCTTGAAATATGTTGAAACAAGATCAGCATCAACTCTCCAGTGAGTATATTCCATATGTTTTTCAAAAGCTTCTTCAAAAGAAATACGATTGAATGTTTTCTTCTGAACGTCTGTGTTGATACCGAGAGGGCCCATACCCATGTTAGCGGCACCACCGCATGTGTTAGACTTTTCAAAAAGAATTGTCTTTAAATTGTTTTCGCCAGCTGTAACGGCAGCTGCAAGACCTGCAGGACCGCCGGCAACGATAATTAAATCGGCTTCCATTTGTTTCATAATAATTTGTTTCCTTTCTCTTCTTTTTAATATATACATGGCTTTGCACGACATTGTTATTTATTTAACAATGTCGTGCGGACCAAATCCATTGCTTTTATATTGTGCAAATTTTTATTCGCCCGAAAACTTGCACTTTAGTCATAGACTGTCAGAATATTACCCTATATCTATCTTCTTCGTCTAGGTTTCTTACCTGTAGGTGCCTGAGTAACTTCACCGTCACCCAAAGCAGCAACAAGACCTTCTTTAAGCGGAATCGGTTTATCCGGTGTTTTCGGAATAGTTCCGCTGACTACTTTAATCGCACCCTGTGCACAAGCGCTTACGCATTCGCCGCACTTCTTACAATCAAAGTCATCGATAACATTGATAAAGTCTTTACCACCGTTGATTGCAGCGTATTTACAAACCGCATTACAGTTGGCATCACCTTTGCAAAGGCTCTGATCAATGTAATAATGAAGCATTGATGCACATTTAAGTGTACGGCATTTTTTCTGCATATGTTCTTTTGTTTCATCCATAAACTCGCTTAAAAGTCCGGTTACCGAACCACCGGCTGTCTGACCAAAAGTACAATTGCTGTATTTATGCATTGCATTAACTATTTCTTCCATAAACTCAAGATCGTTTGCTCTGCCACGACTAAGAGTAATATCATTAAGAACTGTATCAATCTGAGCAAGTCCTTCACGACAATATACGCATCTACCGCAGCTTTTCAATCTCAAATCATGAACGATTTCACTTGTAAGTTTAACAACGCATTCTTCGTCGGATACTGTTTCGATAACACCGTTTTCGATAGGGAAATCCGCATCTATAACAGCATCTTTGTGTGCGCTTCCGAGAAGGCGATTACCGATTCTTACGGCTTTAAAATCGCTTCCGGCAATCTCCGATAATTTTGTTCCGAACTTAACAACGAAAGGAACTTTTTTATCTACGCAAACAATATATCCGTCTGTATCTTCACCTGCAAGACTTGCTGCGATTTTAGCGCAAGTAACCGGATGAATGAGTAAATCGTTTTCGTATTCTCTCTTTACGCATGTACCGTAAACAAACTCAACTTTTTCATCAACGAAAGCAGCGCCGTCGTTAATGAAGCTTTCGAAGTTTTCTTTACCTTCCGGTAAAATTACCAAAATGCTTTTAGCGCCAATTGCGTTTTTAACGGCTTTTGCGCCAACCATAACACCTTTTGCGTTTTCCTGGTATACACACAAAAGCATACCTACGGTATCCGCATTATGAAGGGAAAGAACAACTCTTTCAGCTGATTCCTTAGCTTCTGTTTTAAATTTGGCAGCAAGTTCCGCAAAAGTTTTGTTATCTAAATCCATCTTTGCTTTAGCTGCATCAATATTATTAATCGTCAACATACCTTACGCCTCCTTTCCGTAATCACTCCAGCTCTTGCTTGTAGTGATATCAAAACGAAGGTCGCATTGTAAGCAACGCGCAGCCTCACCGCATATTTCTTCATCGCAGATACCGAAATCCACCATGTTGAAGTTATCTTTTCTTTCGGAAGCGGATAATACTTTAGGCTGTTTTCTTTCGGCATAACCGAAGCCTTCCCATCTTCCGATATAAGGATCGCGAATCTGTTCCGGAGCAAGAACTTCCGAAATGTCGCCGTCTCCGCCGAGGAATTTGTCAATGCTTTCGGCAGCTTTTCTACCGTCTGCAATTGCCATTACAACGGATTTTGTGCCGTATGTAACGTCACCGCAAGCGAAAATTCCTTCTACTGAAGTTGTTTTTGCTTTTTCATCAACGGCGATGGAATTAGCTCTTCCTCTCTCTATTTCATCATTTCCTTCAAGGCCGCATCTCTGACCTACCGCAAAAATAACGGTATCTGCCTCGATTTCATGATATGAGCCCTCTTTCTTTTCGATGATTGCTCTTCTGTTTTCATCAAATGTAAATGATAAAATGTCTGTAAATGCAACACCGGCAACATGACCGTTTGCATCTTTCATGATTTTTTCAAATGCCTGTGCAGGATGAACGAAGATACCTTCTTCACCTGCCTGCTCGATTTCTTCATCATCGGCAGTCATTTTATCTCTTGCTTCAAGACATGCAACGTGAATTTCTTCCGCACCGAGACGTTTTGCGCTTCTTGCGCAGTCGAATGCAACGTTACCGCCACCGAGAACGATGACTTTTTTGCCGAGTCCCGTTTCGTTGCCCATAGAAGCATTTCTTAAGAAGTCAATGTTGAGAAGAATTCCGTCCGCATCATTGCCTTCCATCGGAAGGAGCGTACCCACATGGTTACCGATGGCAATAAGAACAGCATCGAATTCATTCTTAAGAGACATAACATCTTCAACTTTTGTATTGTATTCAATATTGATGCCGAAAGAAATCATATAATCTGCTTCTTTGTCAACAATATCTCTTGGCATACGATATGAAGGAATACCGTATTGAAGCATACCGCCCGATTTAGGAAGAGCTTCTTTTACGGTTACTGCATGTCCCTGTTTTCTTAAATAATAAGCAGCTGTTAAACCTGCAGGACCGGCACCGATTACGCATACTTTCTTACCTGTATCGGGAAGGCGTTTTTCTTTGCCTCTCCATAAGCTTCCTGTATCTTTTTCGGCTGCATATCTCTTAATGTTTCTGATTGAAATCGATTCATTAACATTTTGTCTTCTGCACTCGCCTTCGCAAACATGTGAACATACATGACCGAGGCATTCTGAGAATGTAAGTTTTTCTCTGATAACAGCTGCGGCTTCGTCGAATTTACCTTCTTTTACGAAGCGAACATATCTTGGAATATCTGTATTTGCAGGACATGTAGCACGGCAAGGAACAAGCTTGTCTTGTTTTTCGGCTGCCGTATAAACAAGTCTGTCTCTGATGGAGCCTGTAGGACAGACTTCAGCGCAAGCGCCGCAGAAACGACAATCGGCATCTTTAAGAAGCTTGTCATGTAAAGCACCGACTTTAATTTCAAGTCCTTCTCTGTTATATTGAAGAACTTTAACGCCTCGAAGCTCGTTACAAGCTCTAACGCAACGTCCGCAAAGAACACATCTGTTCATTTCGTGATCGTAAAGCGGATTCTGATCTTCAAGCTGGAAACCTTTTGCTCTCAGTCTCATTCTCGAAGGTGCCACACCTAAATACTGGATAAGATTTTGGAGCTCACACTTACCATATTTAGGACAGACGGAACAATCTTCCGGATGAGCTGCAAGGATAAGTTCCATTGCAAGTTTTCTGAGTTTATCAATCTCCTCGTTTTTTGTAACTACAACCATACCGTCTTCAACCGTTAAGTTGCAAGATGTTTCGGGTTCATCATGACCCTCTACCTGGACAAAACAAACCTTACAGGCTGAAATATCCTTAAGATCGGGATGGTGACAAAGATGTGGAATATAGATTCCCGCATCGAGAGCGGCTCTTAAAACGCTTGTGCCCTCTTTTGCTTCAATCTTCTTTCCATCGACAGTAATTGAAACCATTTTATTCTTCCTTTCGTATTTATATAATAACTTTTAGTTAATATAAGACTGATTTGAAAATAAAAATAAATGAAATTGGGAAACATAAAACAGATAAAGATATTCACGAACAAATCCCAAAATACAATAAGATTATAACACCCTAAACTTTTTATTGATAATATCAAATTATAAGTTTATAATAAGTAAAAGTTATTATTAATAAAATCAAAATACCAAACGAACTACTGTCATTAATTTTACACCTTTTAAATACAAAAGTAAAATTTTTTATCGACAGATATTATCATTTAATCATATTATCGGGAGAATACTATGCAAACAAGACAATTGGAATATTTTATTGCCGTTTGCGAAACATTGAATTTTACAAAGGCGGCACAAAAATTTTTCATATCTCAAACAGCAATTACTCAACAAATAAAAGCCTTGGAAAGCGAACTGGGCGTCGAGCTTTTTTACAGAAACAATCG
>CACZQX010000025.1 GCA_902783445.1 uncultured Lachnospiraceae bacterium | reverse complement strand
TTATGTAAATCTTTAATATTGCCGATATATAAGATAACAAAGTAGGATATATTTAACGTTCTAAATACTGCCTGAGGGCTGAGCAAGTGATGCCGGTTCTCGGGCAGTTTTATTTTGGATTGTGTTTTAAAAAATGCTATGATATAATTTCTTTATGTTTGTTATATGTCTATAATGTTATTTTTCATAAATAAATGCAGATATTTACAATAACGAACAAGAGGGGAAGAGTAGAATAAAAATCATAAATGGTTTTTATGATTGTTTATAATGGGTTTAAACAGGATAGAATATATTATGTTTTTTAAGTCAAATAACAAGTCTGTATTTAGTGTAATAGAACGCAAATTCCAAAATGTTAATTCTGTTGTTGTATATTGGTCGGGTGTTCCTTATGATTCGTCCATTATTTTTATGTCAAAAAAAATAGACGGGCTCGAATACAGCGTTGATAAATATATTAAAGATCCTAAGCTTCTTTTAACTATCAGATCACCTTTCGATCAAAAACAATTGGCAAAAAAAATTGAATTTGTTAAAGATAAAACGGTTGAGAATTTTTATGAGTACGAGCTGACTTTTTCCGTTAAAACCGGAACAAAAGACAGTTGGATTAAAGAATCCACAAAAGTATTTGTTGATAACGATGCCGTTGTTTTCAGTGAATCCATTTTTATAAATGTTTCAAAAGAAATGACAGCTAATTTCTTTATTAAGGAGGCAGCAAACGAAGCGGACAATGCATACAGTTTTGTAAGCATCAAAAAGAACGATAATTACGAGATTTCGGCTCAAAGCATAAAAAACATGGATTTATTTATGGAACTCCAGAACAATGTATTGAAAGATCGCATGGCGTTCGGATGTTTCTATGACATGAGTTCCACAAGAGTCAGCGAATACGAGGGTTCGGAGCAGATATTTGAATATTGCAGCGAAGTTATCGGCCTTGCGGAGCTTAACAATTTCACAAAAATTGCTCATGAGCGTGCTGCCGAGAATGGCGAAAACTATATTTTTGATTATGGAAAATACAACGTTAAGTGTCTTTCCATGCCCCTTTATTTTAAGGAAAAATTTTTCGGAACATGGGATATTGTTTATTCCGAAAATTATTTGGATGATATTGATGAGTTTCATCGCAATTTAGATGTTATACAGCAAAGAATGACCGCGTATTTACAAATTTATCTTGATGCAATTATCGATAAAAAACGCAAATCGGATTTGGAAAATAATTTGGTGGAAGAAATAAACAGAAACGATGTTTTTCATTTTATCATCAATCTTTTGGAAAACGATGAGGATTTAAGCAGTTCTGCTGAAGGAATTCTTGTGGAAATCGGCAATACCATGCATCTTGCAAATGCTTTTATCTTGGAAGTTTCAGCCAGCAATAACGATAATATGAGTGTTATCGGGGAATGGCGCGCAAGCAGGGATGTTTCTTATGTTGAAAAATACAAAGAGTTTTTCTTGGAAAATTATAGCAATTCTTTGTTAAGCGGCAGACCGATGGATGACATTATGATTGCTTCTGAGACGGATGAACCAAGCGATTTAAGAGATTTCATCGAAGAAATCGGTGCAAGTGCTATTATGGCGGTTCCGATTTCTTCAAGTAATTCGGAGCCTACCATGTGCGCGGTTTTTATTGATGATAAACCGGGCAGAATTTGGGATATCAGCGACATAAGCTTTGTTTCCAACATTTGCAGCGTTATCGAAAACATGCTTTATAAAGTAAATTCAAAGAAAAAGCTGCAAAGCTCCTACGCCGCTCTAAAAGAAATTTTGGACAATATGGGTTGCATGGTTTATGTTTCCAACAAAGAAACGGATCAGATTTTGTTCTGTAACTCGGAAGTCCGTGAAACATTAAGAATAGATATAACAAACAAGTATTGTCGCGATATCGAAAAAATAGCCGCTTTTATGGCAGGTGAAAGCGAAATTCACGATAAAAAAACCGGAAATTGGTATTCGGTAAACAAAAACGAAATAACCTGGATTGACGGAAGTACGGTTAATCTCTGGGTTGTTATGGATATAACAAAAAAGAAAAATTACGAAGAAAAGATAGAACGTCAAGCCAAATTCGACTCCCTTACAGGTCTTTCAAACCGTATTTCGGGAGAAAAAGAACTGGAAAGAGTTGTGCTTGAATGTAAATTGGATACCCAAAAAAGCGCGGCCTTGCTCTTTATAGATTTGGATAATTTCAAGGACATAAACGACGGTTTGGGACACGAATACGGCGACAGTCTTCTTCGCATGGTTTCCATGGGAATGAACCAAATCAAGGGAGTAGAAGGCAAGTGCTATAGATTCGGAGGAGACGAGTTTATCATAATTGTTTCGCCGGAGCATATTGATCGTTTGGAAGTAATCGTGGATGATATGTTAAAAATGTTTAACAGACCATGGAGTCTTACGGGTGTCGAGGGCTCTTTGGAAGGAATTTACGAATACTATTGTACAATGAGTATGGGTATTGTGCGCATTAATCACGAATCCCGTAACGCAAACGAAGTAATTAAAAACGCCGACATTGCCATGTACGAAGCAAAGAAAACGGGCAAAAACGGCTACAAGATTTTCAACAGTCTTGAACCTAACGAAATCAGCATGCGCCTTGATATGGAAAAAACCATGCGTAATGCTATTTCCAAAAATTGCGAAGAATTTAAAGTATTTTTCCAACCGATTATTGATGCCGAAACCGGTGAAATCAAGTCTTGCGAATCATTGGTTCGTTGGGACAGTGCCGAAAGAGGCTTTATTATGCCGGGTGATTTCATAGGCATAGCCGAGCATATCGGTACGATTTACGATATCGGTGAGCATATACTCAGACAGGCTTGCTTAATCAACAGACAGTGGGAAAAACAAGGTTACACGATTTCAACAAATGTCAATGTTTCCATGATGCAGATTATGCAAAGCGATGTTGTTGAAAAAATCCAAAAAATTCTTGAAGAAACTGATGTCAATAAAGATAATATTATTCTGGAAATAACCGAAAATATAGCGGCATCGGATGTTGAAAAAACAGCGGTCGTTATTTCAAAAATCAGAGATTTGGGGGTAAGAATCGCTCTGGATGATTTCGGAACAGGCTATTCGTCGCTTAGTTACATCAAGATGCTTAAACCGGATATTATAAAGGTCGACAGAGTATTTACAAATGATATAGAAACGGATCCGTATTCCAAAACTTTCATTAGGATGATTATTGAAATCGCCAAAGTTTTGGAAGTTAAGGTTTGTGTCGAAGGTGTTGAAACAGTAGAGCAATATAGGATGCTAAAAGAGCTGGGAACATCTCATATGCAAGGATTTTTATTTGGGAAAGCCGTGGAGCCAAACGTGTTTAAAGAAAACTTTTTAAACAAAACCATTGATATCGATTTTGCAAACGATGAAATCGGGAAACCGGAACAAAAAGTTGGAAATGCTTAAACAAATGGATTTTTTGAATCTTTACATACAATATGCAAAATAGTAAAATTATGATGTAGTTAGATAATGTATAGGGGGAAGAAAAAATGGGAGCGACGCTTAATGAAGCCCTTGCGGAAGCGGGCGTTGATGTGGATGGAGTTATGGAACGTTTTCTCGGAAAACAGGAACTTATGGAAAAATTTCTGTTCAGATTCGTAAATGATCAAACTTACTTCAAAGTTATTGAAGGGATGGAAAGTCAAGATGCAGATGCTATGTTTAAAGCAGCTCATGCTTTAAAAGGCTTGTCCGGAAATTTAGGTCTTACACCTGTTTACGAGCCGTTATGTGAATTGTGCGATGCCATGAGACATGATGGTTTTGACGGACCATACGAGGAGCCATACGAAAAAATGAAAGTACAGTATGAGAAACTTGTAGATGTGATAAAAGCTTATATTCCGGAAGGTTATAGTGAATAATGAATTTTGATTTCAGACGAATACAATATTTTGTTTCCGTTGCAAACAATTTAAGTTTTACGGCGGCAGCAAGAGAAATGTATATGTCAGCACAGGGCCTTAATAAGCAAATAATGAAGCTGGAAACCGAACTTGGTTGCCAGCTTTTTGAGCGTACTACAAGAAAAGTCAAGCTCACGGAAGAAGGGGAAAAACTATACGATATATTCGACCAGGTGGTAAGGGATTATGTCAGAGGTTGCAAAGACTTCGAAAACTTTAGGGATACTCGCCACTATGTTATGAAGATCGGTTATTTCTCCGGACTTTCAAGAGAAAAAATAATCGCACCGATAGTTCAATACTTGAGAGGCTTTAAAAGAGATATTATCATCAACCTGCAAATAGGAGAAATGGAGCAGATTAAAGAGTGGTTATCCGATGGCGTAATAGATATGGCAATCACAAATGTCCATGCCATGGAGAGATGGATGATGAATTTCGAAATGATTGAAATCAAAAACCAACCGGGCTATATAGTTACTTCCATGTGCCACCCGCTTATAGAAAAATCAAAAGTGGATGCAAAAGACCTTGCAAAATATCCGATGCTTATTTCGAGGCATTTAAGTGATATGCCGGCAGACAGCTTTTATAAAAATATCAAGGCAAAAGAAAAAATATATATGGAAAATTTCAACTCATTAATTATCAACCTTGAGACAGGACCATATTTTGCGGTTATTCCCAAAGGCTTTGACGGAAATGAGAATTTGAAGCTTAAATATTACGAATTGCCCGAAAAAATGAAGCTTAATTTTTCCACCGTTATTATGTATGACGCAAACGGCAAGTTCGGAAAGACATTGGAAGATATAGGCGATATAGCCGAAGAAATGGATTTCTGAAAAACGATTATAAACGCAAAAATGATTTTCAACCATCGGTTGAAAATCATTTTTTATTATTTGATTGTAATCGGATATTGAAAGGGTATATAATGAGAACATCAAAGGAAAAGTGTGTGTGTATATTCCTTTATTTCTTACATTGATAATATATTTGTGTGTATATATATTATAAAAATTTTTTTTAAAGGAGATTAAAAAATGAGTTTAGTTGAAGACATTTCTGCAGCAATCCAGAAAGGCAAAAAGAAAGACGTAACAGCACTTGTACAGCAGGCAATCGATGAAGGCGTAGATGCAAAATCTATCCTTTCGGACGGCTTACTTGCAGGTATGAACATTGTAGGTGAAAGATTTAAAAAAGACGAAATCTTTGTACCTGAAGTTTTGGTTGCAGCAAGAGCAATGAATGCAGGTACACAGCTTCTTAAACCGTTACTTGCAGATGCAGATGCAAAACCACTTGGTAAAGCAATTATCGGTACAGTTAAAGGTGACCTTCATGATATCGGTAAAAACCTTGTTCGTATGATGATCGAAGGTAAAGGTATCGAAGTTATCGACGTTGGTGTAGACGTAGCACCTGAAGATTTCATCAAAGCAGCAGTAGAAAACGATGCACAGATTATTTGCTGTTCAGCACTTCTTACAACAACAATGCCTATGATCGGTGAAGTTGTTAAAGCAGCAGAAGCAGCAGGTATCCGTGATAAAGTAACAATCATGATCGGTGGCGCACCTGTTAACCAGGAATTCTGCGACAGCGTAAATGCAGATATCTACACAGCAGACGCAGCTTCAGCAGCAGATGCGGCAGCTGGTGTATTTACAAAATAGTTAAAAGAACAACATTTTAAAAACTAATTGCCGGCAAGTTTTTAATGTTATATATTCAAACCTAAGCTACGCGTGTAACTTAAGTAATTATTATTTAATGAGGAGATAGTTAAAGATGAAAATGAATATGAAACAGTGGGTAGCAGATGTACTCGCAGCAGACAAAAAGAAGGCTATGCCTGTTTTGTCATTCCCGGCAATTCAGAAAATGGGAATCACAGTTGACAAACTTATCAATGATAGCGATCTTCAAGCTCAGGCTATGAAAATCATCGCTGACAACACAGATGCGGCAGCAAGTGTTAGTATGATGGACCTTTCACTTGAAGCTGAAGCTTTCGGTTCAACAATCCGTGTATCCGAAGATGAAGTTCCTACAGTTATCGGACATGTTGTTGAAACAGAAGAAGAAGCGCAAAGCTTAAAAGTTCCTGAAATCGAAGGACGTCGTAAACTTTACATCGAAGCAATTGAAAAAGCAGTTAAATTAATCGAAGACAGACCTGTTTTTGCAGGCGTTATCGGACCTTTCTCACTTGCAGGAAGACTTCTCGATGTATCCGAAGCATTGGTTTACTGCTACGACGAACCTGATATGGTTCATATCGTTCTTGAAAAAGCTACAGAGTTCCTTATCAAATATATCAAAGAATATAAGAGAGTAGGAGCTAACGGTGTGGTTATGGCCGAGCCTCTTGCAGGTCTTTTATCACCTGATTTGGCAGACGAATTCTCAGCTGATTATGTAAAGAAAATCGTTAACGAAGTTCAGGATGATGAGTTTATCGTTGTATATCATAACTGTGGCAATACAGCAGTTAAAACACTTGATACAATCGTAAGCAACGGATGTCCGATGTTCCATTTTGGTAATGCTATTAATATGGCAGAACTTATGGAAAAAATGCCGGAAAACCTTATCGCTATGGGTAATGTTGATCCTGCAGGACAGCTTAAAAACGGTACAGTTGAATCGGTTTACGAAAAAACCACTGAAGTTTTAAATGCTTGCGGTAAGTACAAAAACTATGTACCTTCATCGGGTTGTGATATCCCACCTATGTCACCATGGGAAAATATTGATTCATTCTTTAAAGCAGTAGCAGATTACTATAAATAAGAATTGGCTTAACTGCCCAAAGGATAAAAAACAATAAGGGGTCTGCTTTTGGCAGACCCTTTTATATTAAAAAAATGATCTTTTAAGAAGAAAAAAGAACAGTATGTTATAAAACAGTGTATATTTATTTTAAGAGGAATATGTTATGACAATATCAAAAGAAAAAATAATGGAGCTGGCAAAAGACACAGGCTTTGAATATTTCGGTATTTTGGATGCATCAAAGCTTCGATTCAGAAGCGAAGTACGTGATATGTGTGCTGCGGGAAGATGTCATGCCTACGGCAAAAACTGGGCCTGTCCCCCTGCATGCGGCAGCATAGAAGAAGCTGCCGAAAATGCGGCAAAATATAAATACGGTATTATAGTTCAAAGTGTCGGACAGATGGAAGACGATTTCGACGTGGAAACCATGCAGGAAACGGAAAGAGTCCAAAAAGAGCGTTTCGAAGAGATGGTAGATAAACTTCGCGACGACGGAGTGGACGTTCTTCCTATGAGTGCGGGAACATGTACAAAATGCAAAACTTGCGCATATCCGGACCCTTGTCGTATGCCGGACAGACGATTGTCTTCAATGGAAGCATACGGACTTGTGGTTAGCGATTCATGCACACTTGCGGGTGTGGACTATTATCATGGTCCGCAAACCATGGCCTTTACATGTTGCATTTTGTTTAATGAATAAAATATAATTAATGTATTATTAAACGGGAGATTTAAAGATGAATATTGAAGTAATTCAGGGAGGAAAGGTCGTTAATATTAATGTATCCGACTCCGAGAAAACAAGTCTTTTGGAAATCTTAAGAGACAATGACATACAAGTCAGAGCCGACTGCGGCGGAAAAGGAAGATGTTTTAAATGCGAAGTGAAAATAAGCCAAGGGGCAACAGATGCAACTGCGGCGGATTTAAAACATTTTTCCGAAGAGGAAATTAAAGAGGGCTACAGGCTTTCATGCCTTTCGTTCCCAAAAGCGGACATGAAAGTGGAAGTTCCGGAATATTTGGAAGATGAGATGGAAGTGGACTCTCATACAGAGCATTCCATAGGAAACGAAAAATCAGCAAATGATAAGCCTTCAAAATACGGTTTTGCAATAGATATAGGAACAACAACAATCGCCATATCATTGGTGGATGTAGCAAATAAAAAAATAGTTGATACATATTCGGGCGTAAACCACCAAAGACAGTGGGGAAGCGATGTAATCGCCCGTATTCAGGCATCAAACGACGGTGAAAAAGATGAATTGCAAAAATCCATCGTTGGGGACCTAAAGGCCGGAATTGAAAACCTTATTAAAAAGTATTCCATAGGGGAAAATGATTTTGAACATATTGTTATTTCCGGTAATACCACCATGGGACATTTGCTTATGGGATTTTCCTGCGAAGGCCTCGGTGTGGTACCTTTTACACCGGTTGACATAAGTACAATCACTGTAAGCTCCAAAGAATTACTGGGCGCATTTAATGCCACAATCACTCTTACACCGGGCGTTTCCACCTATGTTGGGGGAGATATTACATCCGGTATGTTGGTTACAAAGATGTGCGAAGAAGAGGGACTTTCCTTCCTTCTTGATATCGGTACCAACGGTGAAATGGCTCTTGCAAACAAAGATAAATGCCTTGTTACATCAACGGCTGCAGGCCCTGCTTTTGAAGGCGGACAGATAAAATGCGGTATGGCAAGCGTTCCGGGAGCAATTTCCGGAGTGGATTTGTCAGAAGATGGAAAAGCAACTCTTAAAACCATCGCAGACAAAGAGCCTATCGGATTTTGCGGAACCGGTGTCTTGGAAGCTATATGCGAGCTTGTAAAACAAGAATTAATCGATGAAACCGGCGTTTTGGATGATGATTATTTTGATGACGGATACGAATTTGCCAAAAGTCCCGAAGGGGAAGAAATACGCATTTTCCAGGAGGATATAAGACAGATTCAGCTTGCGAAGTCCGCAATCAGAGCAGGCATGGAAACTCTTATCGAAGAATCCGGCGCAAGCTATGATGACATTCAAAATGTTTATATCGCAGGTGGTTTCGGCTATCGAATTAACCTGGAAAAAGCAGTGGGTATCGGACTTTTGCCGGAAGAACTTTTGGCAAAAATGAAAGCCGTAGGCAATACATCATTGCAAGGCTCTGTTGAAATCCTTAAGGGCTTTTATGATGAAAATGGCAACAAGCTTGAAAAAGCACAAAACAAGGCTATAGCAAAAGCAGAAAAAATAGTTGAGGAATCAAAGGAAGTGGATTTATCCACATCAAAACTTTTTAACGAATATTATATGGAGTATATGATGTTTGAATAAAACATATTGCTTTAATTTTTGAAAGTCTTATAATATAAGTGAGGCGTGTATTTTGTAGCAGGCAAATGATGCCTGCTACTTTCACTTTTATGGGAGCGTTGAAGGGCTTTCGTGTTATTTAGGGGTGAAATTTCAAAACGGTTTATTGAAGCATGATAATCGCATTCGATTATTATGTATTGTAGTATCTACAGCAATAAATGAGCTGTTTTCTTTCTTGGTTTATTCTTTTAACATACCACTTTTTCTTGATACTGTGGGTACAATAGGTATAACATATCTATTGGGCCTGATTTATACGGTTTTAAGGTTTATTCCCAAAGCTATAATAGATAAACTTCAAAACATGTTTTGGAGACAACGTCCTTTATCCGCGGAAGATGTGGAAGAAATCAGAAAAAAGCAGAAAGAGAACACGCTTTTCACAGCAAAAAAAGATTACCATAATGCTTGTGGTTGCCATATCTTTAATGTCATTTGTTGTCAGCTATGTAAGTATTTTCATTTACAACGAAAGAAGAGAAAGCGAATACAGGTCCAATGCCATATCGGCGGTTAAATTTGCATCAACGATTGTCAACACCGATGAAGTGGATAAATACTTGAATCTTAAAGAAGAAGCCTATGATTTGGAATCTTATAAGCAGACAAACGAGCTACTTAAAAAAATAAAAGAAAGCATTCCGGTTATTTTTCTGACGGGTAAAGGAGACAAAGAAAGCGTAATAATTACATTTGAATAACAACTTCCCAGATATCATCTCTTTGTTGGCTAAAGAGATATCTGGCATAGTGTTCCAAAATCGAAATATTGAGATCATCAAGATAAGGCGGCTTTAAAGGGTCGCCTGTTAATTCTTTAAAGGAAAAAATAATTGTATGGTCCAAGCTTGTTTCACTGCATATAAGTCTTACATATGCGTTGGTGGACGGAGCATTTCCCTTCAAAATAGGATATAACAACTCATCGCAGATAATTCGTATAAGTCTGCGTTGTTTTTTGTTGGTTTCGTATTTTGCAAGAAAGGTTTTAAGTTCCCTAACCAAGGTATAGATGTCCAAGGCATCTTTAAGTACTTCTTTTTCAAACATTCTTGAGCGGTACAAGAATCTTCTTGTAAGCATTTTTTTTGGTTTGGTAAAGAAGTCTTTTTTGCTTGCCTCTTCGTAAATACTTCCTTCCGCCATAAAAGCAACTTTTGTTGCTATGTTTTTTGCAAGAGAGAGCTCGTGAGTTACTATAACCCCCGTAATTCCTTCATCTGCAAGGTCCGTTATAACGGACTCAACTTCTTCGCTCATTGCGGGATCCAAAGAACTTGTAGGCTCGTCAAAAAGAAGGACATTTGGTCTCATGGCAAGAGCTCTGGCTATGGCAACACGCTGCTTTTGTCCGCCGGAAAGTTCGTCCGGCATTTTTTCTTCCTGACCCAGCATACCAACTCTGTCCAAAAAGATCTTGGCTTCTCTTATTGCCTGTTCTTTTGGAATACCTTTTACCGTAACGGGAGCAAGTATTATATTGTTTAAGACATTTAGATGTGAGAAAAGATTGAAATTTTGATATACAAAGCCCATTTTCTCACGAACTTTATCAATATTAATATCGTCGTCAAAAATATTTTCACCGTCAATGTAAATCTCGCCGCTTGTAGGAAGTTTAAAGCGTCCGATACAACGAAGAAGAGAACTTTTGCCGCTGCCGGATTCACCTAAAATAGCAAGCATTTCACCCTTATTAACATCAAAATTAACATTATCAAATAAAGTTTTTCCATCCAAATCAAGCCTTAAGTTTCTGACCTTTATCATATTATATGCTCCTTTACCCGAATCAAAAGTCTGTTTAATAATTGTTTTACAAGTGCGCTTATAAGCATATATATAACGGTGATTATTATATAGCCCAAAAAAGAATCGACTATACGATCGGTAAGTGTGGTAACTGCCAATGTCATATCCATTATTGCAAGATAGCCGACTATGGAGGTTTCCTGCATGGTTGATACAAATTGTGATTTCATTAAAGGAACTGCGGCTTCAAAAGCCTGGGGAAACATTACTTTTTTAAAGGTTTGCCACTTGGTCATGCCAAGGGATCTGGCAGCTTCGATTTCCCCATTATCAACGGTTTTGTAAACAGCCTCAAATATTCCTTCGTGATAGGCGGCTGCTTTAAAAGTGAGAGCTATAATTGCCGCAATAAGAACCGGAAAAGCTATATGACTAAAGATTATGTAAACTATAATCATAAGAAGAACAACGGTTGGTATCTCTACGAAAAAAGTAGAGATTGCCCAACCGAGTTTGCTTATTTTTTTGTTTTTTGAATAGACCATTCTGGTTAAAAGAAGACCAAGAAGAATACCAAGAATTAAACTTACAAAAGTAAGTATTAAGGTGTTAACAAAACCTTCCAAGAATATTAGGTATTTATTATCAACAAAAAACGTGTTTTGCAACGTTTCTACAACATCATTCATCACAAGTCCCCTATTCATCAACTAAAGATATTATATAAGGCTTTAATGAACAGAATATGAATAAAATATTAAGATTCTTCTTTTTCAAGCTCCTTAAGCGGATCTTTCTTTCCTTTTCTTATCATAAATATTGCAAGGAATAAAGCAAATGCGGCAAGAATTGTCATGCCGATGTAGCTGGTGTTAACATTTTCTATTGTGTAGTTTTCGTCTTTAACGCCTATGGACATAAGGGAAACAAATCCCGCAGCACCAAGCGCTCCGCCTATTGTACGAAGGCAGGTAAGCAAAGCCGTTCCGTCTGTTTTTTCCTGGCCGTTTAATCTTGCCATTCCGAAGGTTGTCATATTCATCATTACAAACGACATACCGAAACCAAGGAGGGTAAGAGGTATGATAAGCAAGTAGGAATTTGAATTACCACCAAGTAAAAGTGTTAATATTTCGCTTACGAAAACAAGTGTACAACCAATAAGCGCCAAAGGTTTCATGCCGATTTTGTCGTACATTTTGCCGGTTATCGGACTCATAAGGCCCGTAATTAAGGCACAAGGTGCAATAACCACTCCGAATACCGTAGCGCTTTGATGGTTAACGGTCTGAACCAAAATCGGGATGATTGTGCTCATTCCGTTCATAAGTGCGTAAAAAAGCATGCATATGATTACGGCAACCGTAAAATCGCGACATTTAAATACGCGGATATTAAGAAGAGGATTTTCGATTTTAAGCTGTCTTAAACAGAATATTACAAGTGAAACAAGACCTATTAAGAGCAAAAGTCCAACCTGCACGCTAAGGAAAGGATAGGTTCCCATATTGCTTGAAACAAGCACGATGCAAGTAAAACCTACCGATGCAAGAATCATGGACAATGTATCAAAGGAAGGCTTTGAGTTTTCAAGAACATTCTTCATGAATTTTGCACCCAGCAAAAAGTCCAAGATGCAAAGAACAAGAATGATATAGAAGATAACTCTCCATCCGAAATGGTCGATAATAACGCCGGCAATCATAGGTGCCACAACAGGTGCGAATGTAACCGCAAGTCCGTAAATGCCCATTGCAAAACCTCGCTTGGATTCCGAAATAATAATAAGAATTACCATCTGTGTCATGGAAATAATGATGCCGTATCCAACGCCTTGAACGATTCGTCCAAGAAGCATTATAGCGAAATTGGGAGCAAGAGCACAAAGAAGAACACCTATGGTAAACAGTCCCATGCCGAGGAAAAACAGATTTTTAGTCGGGAATCTTTTTACCACAAAAGCCGTTGCGAGAATCATAATGCCGCTGACCAAGGAATAAATACTTGTAACCAATTGCGCCTGACTGGCGGAAATATTAAAATCAACCATAATTACGGGAAGAGCCGTACTCATAACGGTTGAAACGATAGATGTGATTACCGAACCCAATACGAGAACGATAAAAATACCTTTACGGTTTATTTTTTGTTCTTTCATTTTTAAATCTCCCTTTTTTTACAACCCTAAACTCAATCTTTATCTAATATATACGAAAGAACGGCAAAATTCAATCAATTTACCCGATAGGTTAGTATAATCGAAAGCTTATTATCCTTGACAACAGAGCTTAGTGTTTATATAATAAGCAAAGAATTAAATATTTAACACGTTGACGAGAAGAGTAAGTTGACAATCTCCGACACAGAGAGAGGCCAGTTGCTGTGAATGCCTTGACGAGACCAACCGAAAACTAACTCCGAGTGGCCCCAATCCGGTCCGGTGATTCCGTTATAATCAAATTAAGAGGTCTGTTTTTCAGGCAACTTGGGTGGAACCGCGTAAAAGAATTTTGCGTCCCTTGTATCATGTATTTGATACAAGGGGCTTTTTTTGAAGCAAAAACTTTGATAGCGCAACAATATTACAATGATTCTGTGCTTGCACAGAGAATTATTGTAATACTGTTGCATTAGCGAACCTGTTTATCAAAGTTTTAAAAAAACAGAAAGAAGGAAGAAGAACATGAAAATTACATTAAAAGACGGCTCGGTTAAAGAATATGCATCTGCTATGAGCGTATTTGACATTGCAAACGATATATCCGAAGGCCTTGCAAGAAATGCTTGTGCGGGTGAAGTAAACGGCGAGGTGGTTGATCTTCGTACGGTTATTGAAAATGACTGCGAACTCAATATCCTTACATTCAACGATCATGAAGGACAGAAAGCTTTTTGGCATACAACATCACACGTTTTGGCAGAAGCCGTTAAAAGACTTTATCCCGATGCAAAGCTTGCTATCGGACCTTCAATAGATACAGGTTTTTACTATGACTTCGACACACCACCATTTTCAAGAGAAGACCTTGATAAAATCGAGGCGGAAATGAAAAAGGTTATTAAAGAAAACGCTCATCTTGAGAAATTCACACTTCAAAGAGATGAAGCAATCAAATACATGGAAGAAAGAAAAGAGCCTTATAAAGTAGAGCTTATTAAGGATTTACCTGAAGATTCGGTTATTTCTTTCTACAAACAGGGTGAATTCGTTGACCTTTGTGCAGGCCCTCACCTTATGAAAACAGGCGTAATCAAAGCGTTTAAGCTTATTTCTTCATCGGGCGCTTATTGGAGAGGCGATGAAAAGAATCCGATGCTTACACGTATTTACGGTGTTTCTTACACAAAGAAAACTGATTTGGAAGCTTATCTCGAGCACCTTGAAGATATCAAACGCCGCGACCACAACAAACTTGGTCGTGAAATGGAGCTTTTCACAACTGTTGATATAATCGGACAGGGTCTTCCGCTTCTTATGCCTAACGGCGTTAAGATTATTCAGAGACTTCAGCGTTGGATTGAAGACGAGGAAGATAATAACCGCGGTTATATGCGTACAAAGACTCCTCTTATGGCAAAAAGCGACCTTTACAAGCTTTCGGGTCATTGGGACCACTATATGGACGGCATGTTTGTACTGGGCGATCCGGAAAAGGACAAAGAAGTATTCGCACTTCGTCCTATGACATGCCCATTCCAGTACTTTGTTTACAAAGCAAGTCAGAAATCATACAGAGATTTGCCTTGCAGATATTCGGAGACATCAATACTTTTCAGAAATGAAGATTCGGGCGAAATGCATGGCCTTACCAGAGTTCGTCAATTTACCATTTCCGAAGGACATTTGATTGTTCGTCCGGACCAGATGGTGGAAGAGTTTAAGGCATGCTTGGATCTTACAAAATATGTAATGACAACACTGGGTCTTATGGATGATGTTACATATCGTCTTTCAAAATGGGATCCTAATAATAAAGAAAAATATATAGGCGATGCAAGCGTTTGGGAGGAAACACAGGAATCCATAAGAAAAGTTCTTAAGGAGCTTGATATTCCTTTCGTTGAAGCCGAAGGCGAAGCTGCATTCTACGGCCCTAAGGTAGATATCCAGGCTAAGAATGTATACGGTAAAGAAGATACAATGATTACAATTCAGTGGGATGCTCTTCTTGCAGAACAATACGATATGTATTACATCGACGAAAACGGCGATAAGAAACGTCCATATATCATTCACAGAACATCACTGGGATGTTATGAGCGTACACTTGCATGGCTTACGGAAAAATATGCGGGACTTTTCCCTACATGGCTTTGTCCGGAGCAGGTAAGAGTACTTCCTATCTCCGAAAAATATGCGGATTATGCATATAAAGTTGATAAGGAACTTAAAGCTAACGGTATTTCTTCAAGCGTTGATAACCGTTCACAAAAAATCGGTTTCAAAATCAGAGAGAGCCGCTTAAGTAGGGTGCCTTACATGCTTGTTGTGGGTGAAAAAGAAGAAGCTGACGGCAATGTTTCCGTAAGAAGCAGATTTGAGGGCGATGAAGGAGTTAAGCCACTTGGCGATTTCATAGATCAGATTTGCAAAGAGATAAGAACAAAAGAAATCAGAAAAATCAACGTAGAGAAGACAGAAGGCAACAATAAATAGTCAGAAGTTATGTTAACTAAAACATAATTTATATAAAAATTAATGTATAGAGGAGGACTACATGGCTGAACGTTTAATAGGAACAGTATCAAGGGGTGTCAGAGCACCTATTATCAGAGAGGGAGATGACATTGCTGACATCGTTGTGGACAGCGTGCTTAAAGCAGCTAAAAGCGAAGGTTTCGAGCTTCGTGACAAAGATGTTATTGCGGTTACGGAAGCTGTTGTCGCAAGAGCACAAGGTAACTACGCAACGGTTGATAATATCGCAAAAGATGTGGAGAACAAATTCGGGGAT
>CACZQX010000024.1 GCA_902783445.1 uncultured Lachnospiraceae bacterium | reverse complement strand
TCTTCGCTTGCAAAAGGCATTAATTGAATAATAAAACCGCCGGCTCTTCTTACCGTGTTTTCTTTGTTCATTAAAACTCCGAGGCCCACTGCCGACGGCACCTGCTCGGATTTTGCAAAATAGAAGGTCAAATCCTCTGCTATTTCGCTGGTTCCCAAAGGCACCTGACTTGCGTAAGGTTCCTTAAGTCCCAAGTCTTTTGTAACCGTAAGAGTTCCGTAACCTATTGCGGCTCCCACATCCAATTTACCCGCGTAGTTTGGCGGAATAAGAACATTGGGATTGTTAACGAATCCTTTAACGTTTGCATGAGAGTCGGCCGTAACGGTCATTCCCCCCAAAGGTCCGTCACCCTGTACGATAATCGTAAGTATATCTTCGTCGGCCTTCATCATGCTGCCCATCATGGCCCCTGCCGACAAAAGTCTTCCGAGGGCATCCGTTGCCACAGGGCTTGTATTGTGAATTTTTCTTGCGTGTTCAACCATTTCCCTTGAGGTAATCGCAAAGGCTCTTACCTGCATATCCGCCGATGTTGCTCTAACTATATAATCTTCCATTATTTTCCTTTCTCTCTCGCAACAAAATAAACGCGTTCGCATTCATTCATTGCTTTATCGTCGTTTATTTCTTCTTTTGTAAATGCCTTATAACAGGAAACAAATTCCATTCCCGCTTCTTCCAGCATAGTTTTCACTTCGTCATAAGAGTAAGCTCTTTGTGTATGAGTTTCTTCGTATTTTTCGTATTTGCCCGATTCATCTTTTACAAAAAGGGTTAAGTCATATTCATTGATATTTTCTTCCGGGTCAAAAAAGTTTTCCCATATAAAGCTTGCATCTTCGCGGTTCTCGGCAATTACCGAATCGCCTATTTCTTCGTATTTATGCCTTGTATTCATATCGAATAAAAAAATCCCGCCGGGATCCAAATAATTGTTAACCAATTTAAATGTTTTTAACAGCTGCTCATTTTGAGTCAGATAGTTTAAACAATCGCAAATACTTACAACCGATTTAACGGTTCCGTAGAGTTCAAATTCCGTCATATCCTGCAAAAGATAAAGTATGTCTTTTTTGCTTTCATCGCGTTTTTTAATTGCTTGATTAAGCATCTCCGACGAAGCATCAAGTCCGATCATATCAAAACCTTTATCCGCCAGCCTTTCGCAGACTTCACCGGTTCCGCATCCAAGTTCCAGACAAAGACCAGCGTCCACGTCATGCTCATTTAGCATATCGACAATATATTCACACCATTCATCATAAGGAACATTGTCCATAAACTCGTCATAGACTTGTCCGAAACCCTCGTAAGCTTCCACTTTTTATCTCCTTTATAAGCATATATACAATTGACTTTTTCGTCTCTTCATTATAGGATATATTTAGGTTTTCTACAAGGAATTTGTAGGCAATAAGCTTAGGGGGAGAGTAACATGGACGCATCTGAATCGCTTTCAAATGTTAAAGTTCTTACAAAACACATTCGAAAAATCGTTATCCGAAACTTTTTCTTCCCCGTTATATTGTTTATTGCCGCTTTGGTTTTCTTTTCTTTGATACCCGCAGGAAGTTTGGGTTCCGTAAAACAAGTTCACGGAAATGAAGAAATTATCGATGCATACAAAAACGGTGCCGAATTTGTGCACTGTTCTTTTGATACCCTTTACTATTCAAATTTTGATTACTACAAAGGCGATGATATAGCCGGTTATTACTACTACAGTTTGGAAGAAGATAGCTGCGTTTTTGTGCTTGTTCCCATCAGTTCTTTCCCAAACGGTGAAAAAACCGATATTTTAAGGGATTACAGCGCAACAGCCATGCTTGTAAGAAAAGACGATTCTTTCAAGAGCTTTTTGGAGAATTTTGCCGCCGACATAGGTTGGAATACCAACGGTCTTAACTCCATAACCGCATCTTTTTCCGTAGATCAGGTAACGGGAAACACTATTGCATATTACTTTATTTTCTTTATAACGATTTTTGTTATGATTGCTTGCGCCGGACTTATTGTTACGGAAATAGTTTTTCTTGCCAAGCCGGTTTATCATATTTCTCTGTCGCGACTAAAAAGCTTTGGCAGAAGCCGCTTCGACTTGGATGCTATCGAAGAAGAGTTGCAAAATGATTGCAGGCTGCATATAGAGTCAGTTTACATAACTTCTAACTTTTTGATTGAGCTTGGTAGATTCAGCCTTGATGTGATTCCTATTGAAAACATTGTTTGGTTCTATCATTTTTCTCATTACAGACATGCATTTTCAATATACGCGCCGCTGACATTCAGCCTTTGCGTATATACGGATCCATATCATCGTTACACACTTCACAGGAAGTCGAAGGATACGGTTGATCAAATCACCGAATATTTTAACGAGCATTATCCGGAAGTTATAACGGAATTCAGCGATGAAATGCATAAACGCGCAGAACAACACAGAAAAGCAAATAAATCCAAATAAAATTTAAGGAGCCGCTATTTAAAGCGACTCCTTTATTATTTATTCCTCAACTTTGTTTTTCTTATAAACAAATGTAACCGCTCCCGCTGCCGCAAATGCCGATGCAAGGCTTATCCAAAGGATTGCTCCCTTATCTCCCGTTTGCGGTGTAACTTCTGTGTTATCATAATCCGGAGCTGTTTTCACATCCTCATAAACAAGAGCATATATAGAATAGCTGTCAGAATAGCTGTTAATAACTCCATCTTTTAACTCTGCAGGAAGCTTTGTAGCCACGCCGTCATGGATTCTTATAAGGCTGAATACTCTTTCATATCCCGCTGCAAGAGGCGGTAATCCTTCAGGCTCGGGAAGACTGATTAACACATCATCAGCAAATTTTGTAATAAAGCCTTTAACTTCGCCGTCAATGCTTACAGCTACTTTTATGTCATAATATCCGGCTATATTTTCCGTGTTTGTAACAAGTCCCGCTATTGCTTTTGTTTCATCCTTTATATCTTCCGGATTTACTGCTGTCACGGTCATTTCCACGTCAATGTCTTTTCCATCAGCAAGCGCCGCAACTATCGCCTCAGCAAGTTCTGCACTTACGCCTTCCGGGATCTCACCTTTTTTGATTTGATCCACTATAGCGCTGACTTCAGTTAAAAGAGAGTCGTTGTCTTGGTCGCTCACAACTTTGGATTCAGGTATTACTTCCATGTCTTTTTGTGTTCCGGTCAAAAAGTAAGTATTGCGCCAAATAAGTCCCATGTTTCTTACTTCAGCCTTAGGTTTGAATTGATAACCCTCTGCCAGCATAAAGTCAAAAAATTCGTCCGATGGATTTTCACTATAATAATCACTTGGAAGAACTAATGATATTGCACCTTCCATGTCTTCATTTTCAGGACCGTATGTAGTAAACTTTCCGCCGGAAAGCGATATATTCGGATAATTCTCCGCTTCAATAGTCAATGCACCCAAATATCCGCAGAAGCTTCCTCCGTTTATTTCGATGCTATCATAATCTATTACTTGAACCGCATAATCGTAATCTCCGCCTTTAAAAGTTCCGCCGTTTACAATAAAAGAAGAGTCGCTAATTTCATCATCACTTTTTATAACATAAATGGCAGTCGGAAAATAATCATCGCTTGGGGCATAAGACTTATTTTCTACATAAGCATCATTAATAATCACAGTAATATTCTCAATGTCTATAGTTGCATTATCAGGGTCACCATCATAAATAAATTTTCCGCCGTTTATAATGATTTTCACATCGAGATCATCCAATTCCGAAAACTTGTTATGTCCATAAAACGAACCATCGTTAATTGTCATATTTCCATTTAGAGAAACTACTTTTTTATTAAATGTTCCGTCATTAATAATCGTATCGCCAAAGTTGTTATAATTGCGATTAAATTGACCGCTGTTTACTTCCGTTAAATTATAGGTCAATATGTTATTGTCAAAAGTTCCGCCATTTATAACCGTGTGCACTCCCAAATAAAGCTCACCTTTAAAGGTACCCGAATTTATAAATGTTTCCGGTATCATACCCAATCTTTCTTCCGCATCCGGATTCCTTTTCAAATCATATGTTGTAATGTCACCATTGTAAGTACCACCGTTAATAATAAGCCTTCCTAAATTATCTACAGCATTTATCGTATTACTATTGCAAACAATTTCGCCATTTCCTTTAATTATCAATTCTCTGGAATAAACATTAACCGCTGCGAGATGTCCAAGTCCTTCAGTGCTCGAAATATTAATGTAATTCAACTTATGATTGTTAAGATTAAGAGATGCCGAAAGAATTTCTCTTGTTGAAAAATCAGCAAATACAATCGCCTCTCCGTCAAGAGTTATATCATCTCCGAGAATGTATTCGGTTGCTTCATATAATGCAAAAAATCCATTACCCGCTTTATATTCGCCTGTAACCTTGTAATACTCGATACCTTTTTCAGCATTCACGCCATAACCTTTTTCATCGCTATAATCCGCTATTGCCTGATCCAAATCTTCCCTTGTTATGGTTATGGACTCAGGAACCTGATTTGCCTTAACACTAATAGGCAACAATGTAACACACAAAACCACAGCCATAATGATGGTTGTTAACTTTGATAATTTTTTAATTGCTCCGGTCATCTTATCACCCCTCTTAGAATTTATAATCCATTACCCTTCCATTTTCCCAAATTTTTATGAACTAGCCCACACTAAAATGTTAAATTTTTGTAAATGCATTATTCTTCACCCTCATAACTGCATTTTAATCTGCTCGAAAAAATTGCCTATCAGGCACACAGCATCACGTTTTGTCGACTTTTTTCAAAAAACAAAGGCCACAAGCAGAAGCAAATAGGATTGAATTTAATTACGATAGCGAGGCTTTCGTATATGAGTTGTGCGATGTTAGCCGACAAAGGAGCTTATGTTTGAGCG